>JAKQSH010000364.1 GCA_029570245.1 Deltaproteobacteria bacterium
GTACCAGTCCGATTTTATACAGAGTCGTCCAGATCGTATACGAAAGGACACTGGCGGTAATGGCGACACCAAGCCCCCATCCTGTTTTCAGGCCGATATAGAGGTTTGAAAGCGACATGAACGAGCCAAGAACCGATCCCATCAGGACGGCGCGCAGCGTCAGCTGTTTCATGCTGTCGCCGGTGTATACATTTTTAAACCACCAGAGTTCTTTTTCTTCCGGCGACAAACCTTTTACGTCGTCAGCTGTCATCAGTCTGTCTTCGTGATTCATCAGATACTACCTTTCGCAGATAAAAAGATATAAACACCCACCGAATTGGATTCTACCCAGAAAAGGCTATGGGCGCTTTTGCCATAATTAAAGCAAATCCTACACCGACACTCAAAATGCTCCAATATCATTTCGATTTTTTGCATGCTTCCGACAAAAATTCTTTCACTTCGCCTCCAAACTGAAGTTGACATCTGCTCACTGCAGGAGTATATGGTGTTCCCGAAATCGGGCTTCAACTGGAGTAAATCTGGAGAAGTATGATGTTTCTGGATGAAGGCGAAGACGGAAAACCGCTTTGCTGCACTGAAAATACGGAATATCGAACGATCTTCGAGAATCGACTGTCGCCCTGTCGGATCAATTCTGCGACATCAGAAACCGCTTCATCATTCGTAATTAGGCGCACTAGCCAATATTTCACAACATACATAGAAATGAACCGGAATTAATCATGCATACTGTTATGCTGACAGCATTAACAACGCTTGCCGCAGGCGGGCTTATCTCACCTGCACTGCACAAGAAATGGCTGGGACCGTCCTTCGCGGTCTGCGGCTCCGTTCTTGCCGCGATCTGCGCTTTGTGGGCGATAGTAAGCGGAAATTACTGGGATACTTCTTTCTCATGGCAGGTGCCGCTTGGGAGTTTTCATATAGGGATGGACTCATTGTCGGTAGTATTCGTAATTCTGATTTCCGGTATCGGCGCGCTGGCTGCTATTTATGGACGCGGGTATCTGGCCCACACCGGCGATGAAACAAAAGTCGCTTTCAGCTGGTGCTGGTACAATCTGCTTCTGGCCAGCATGCTGCTGGTGGTCATTGCTCGCGACGGATTTCTTTTCCTGATCGCATGGGAAGCGATGTCAGTCTCTTCCTTCTTCCTGGTTATGTTCGAACATGAAAAGCCGGGGGTTGTGAAAGCAGGCTGGATTTACCTTGCAACAACACATGCAGGCACAGCATTTCTGCTGGTGATGTTCATTCTTATGGGCCGAGGCTCGGGAATGGATTTCGCCGACATGCAAATCAGCGGTTCTCTTTCATCCCTGATCATTATTTTCGCAATGATTGGCTTCGGCACAAAAGCCGGGTTTGTACCGCTGCATATCTGGCTGCCGGAAGCACATCCGGCTGCACCTTCGCACGTTTCGGCGCTGATGAGCGGCGTTATGATAAAACTCGGAATATACGGACTGTTGCGCATTATTCTGCTTATCAACGCGCCTGAAGCATGGTGGGGCTGGGCGCTTGTTATCGTCGGAGCCCTTTCCGGCGTACTGGGAGTTCTTTTTGCGCTGGCGCAACACGACCTGAAACGTCTGCTGGCTTATCACAGCGTCGAGAACATCGGCATTATCGCAATGGGAATCGGCATCGGAATTCTTGGAATGAGTTCCGGCAATCCGGTCATGGCGGCGCTTGGATTCTGCGGCGGAATGCTGCATGTCGTCAATCACGGTGTTTTCAAAAGCCTGCTGTTCATGGGTGCCGGTTCAGTAATTATGGCAACCGACACACGTGAAATCGACCGTATGGGCGGACTGATGAAACGCATGCCGATCAGCGGAGCGGCTTTTCTGGTTGGCGCAGCTGCCATTTGCGCCATTCCTCCGCTCAACGGATTCGTCAGCGAATTTCTGATTTATTCATCGGCAATCAACGGACTAAGTTCCGGGCAACATCTCTGGAGCGCACTGCTTCTGATATCCAGCCTGGCGCTGATTGGTGGTCTGGCGGCGGCCTGCTTTACCAAAGCATTCGGGGTTGTATTT
>JAKQSH010000371.1 GCA_029570245.1 Deltaproteobacteria bacterium
GAGTCCGCCGCATTGCAGGCGATTGACGATCGCTCCGAGGCCAGAATTCGCGTAAATCTGGAAGTTGAATATCTGTACAAAGAAGAAATGGTACGTGAAAGGGTTCTTGATATTTCGGCCGGTGGTCTGTTCGTAAGCACCGAGAAAATTCTGCCGGAAGATGAAAGATTCATATTTTTCCTGCACGACGACAACTTTGTCCGCCCGTGGGTTATGGAGGGCAGGGTGGTCTGGACCAACAGGGAAGGCAGGAAGAAGGGGTTCGCCGTAAAATGCCTCTTCGATTCCCGCAAGCACAAGCGGGAAGTGCGGCAGTATGTTGCGGCATTATCTGAAGAAATAAAGGAGATGTAGATATCATGGAAGGTTTCATCTGGGACATTGAACCCACGCTGTTGAGGTTAGGGCCTTTGCAGGTTCGCTATTATGGGCTTCTGATGGCGACGGTTCTGTTGCTTGGTTATTATTTCTGGAATAGGCAGATGCGTCTGTATAAATACAGCGACGCCTACATTCTTTCTTTTCCATACTATGCCGTTTTTCTGGCGGTGCTGGGTGCGCGCGTCGGTCACTGTTTTTTCTATGAACCGGGACGCTATCTGGACGATCCGATAAGCATCCTGTATATATGGCACGGCGGGCTTTCCAGTCATGGCGCCACCATCGGTCTGCTTCTTTCGGTTGTAGTATACAGCTGGCGCTATAAAATGAATTGGATTGTGCTGGCGGATATCAACGCTTTTCTTTATGCAATTATTGCAACGCTTGTCCGGATTGGAAACTTTATGAACAGCGAAATTGTCGGGCGTGTTACGGACGTTCCGTGGTGCGTACATTTCAAGCGTTTCTGGGACAACGGCCAATATTGCCGCCATCCCAGCCAGATTTATGAAGCTTCGTTCGGGTTTGTGATTTTTATTCTGCTGTACATAGTTGACCGTGCTCTAGGAAAGCGTCGACCTACGGGACTTATGGCCGGTATCTTTGTCGTCGTTTATTTCATAGGACGCTTTATAGTTGAATTCTTCAAGGAATATCAGGTTCTTTCATCGAAGTCGCCGCTGACCATGGGCCAGTACCTCTCAATTCCGTTTGTGCTGCTGGGAATATATCTGCTTTATTATGCTTATCAGCATCGTGATGTCGTCATTCCAGATGTGCGCGACGAATCCGAAATGCCTGCATTTCTGCGATCTGCCGTAAAGCAGCAGAGTGGTGGAAAATCCAATAAGAAGAAAAAGAGTCACCGTTAGTTTCCGGCTCTCCATAACGAAAAAGCCCCTTCATCTCGAAGGGGCTTTTTCGTTGCATATTTGTTTTCAGGCGAAGAATTCATGCAGAGCGTCTGAGACATACTGAATCTGTGCGTCGTTCAGTTCGGGATAAATCGGCAGCGCCAGAGCCTCAAGCGCGGCCAGTTCCGAGTGCGGCATGTCGCCGTTTTTGTATCCCAGGTCTTTGAAACACTCCTGAATGTGCATGGGAACCGGATAATAAACTTCGCAACCGATATTTCTGGTTTTGAAGAACTTCATCAGTTCATCGCGTCTTCCACCGTGAATTCTGAGGCTGAACTGATTGTAAATGTGGCGCAATCCTTCAACTTCATGCGGCAGAGTGATTTTTCCGGCCTGGGCCAGGTCTGCCAGCAGTTTGCGGTATTTGTCGGCGTTGCGCTTGCGCCCGGCATGCCAGGCTTCAAGGTGATTGAGCTTGACATCCAGAATTGCTGCCTGCAGCGCGTCAAGTCTGAAGTTGCCGCCGATCATGGAATGATAATATTTAGGGGCCGAACCGTGCCCACGCAGTTTGATCAGTTTGTTGTACAGCGCTTCATCGTTGGTCGTAACCATGCCGCCGTCTCCGGCACCACCGAGGTTCTTTGATGGGAAGAAGCTGAAACAGCCCATCAGGCCAAGCGAACCGGCGCGTTTGCCTTTGTATTC
>JAKQSH010000382.1 GCA_029570245.1 Deltaproteobacteria bacterium
GCCCACAAACTGGTTGTTGACACTGTCCAGGTCAATATTTTCGTCGTTTTTAGAATTGCAGAAAGTCGCCGAACACATAATGCCCACTTCCGCCAGCATGCCCCAAGCTTCGAATTTGGGCATTACGCCGAACAGAAGGCAGAGCCAATTAAGCTTTCTGTCCTGCGGCAGAAAACTCAGAACGCCTACCTTATGAAATTTCTGTAATAGTGGTGCATGCCCTGCCAGACTTTCAGGCCGGTCTGCCAGCGGCCGTCCACTTCTTCGATGAGCGCATAGGTGTATATCATATGATGTCCCAGGCGTGAGGCGTCGAGGTTGGTTATGCCGTTCCATGCCCCGGTGTTGAAATACTGCCCGCCTTCGAAAGGCCGGAACATGGGAATATGCGTATGCCCGAATATAACCGTGTTTATGTCGCGGCGGCTCAGGTGGCGTTTTACCCAGCGGAATTCAGGGTTTGCTTTGAGTTGCTTCATCAGCATCCACAGTGAACGCAGACCGAAGCGCTGAGTTCCGACGCGCCCGAAAAAAGCCGCCCACAGCGTCCACAACCCCACAGCCAGCATGGTGCGCAGGTAAAAACCGATGTCGTACACCGCCGCCCAGGTGAGATACGAGCGGAAGGGCTTGACCTTGTCGATATAGGGCCGCCGTTTTTTGGCCCGGCGCAGAAAACGTATGAAGAAAAAAGTGGCCCAGGGAATGTTTATGTACTTCGGCTCGCCGTCCATGTAAATAAAGCGCCGGTTGGCTTCCACACGGTGCACCGGCTCGTAGAGGTCGCCGTGTTCGATATATACGTCATCGAAATGGTAAAAGCGGTCTTCGATCCCGAAAGCCCCGCCGATGCGCTCGGCGATCAGCTTCTTGACCTCCGCGAAAAGCAATTGCACGTCGTGATTGCCGACGATGTAGCGGATGCTTTTGCCGGGCATGGCTGCGAAATCGGCCAGCGCGTCGAAAAGCCGCGCGCGCCCGGCTATTATGGCGCGGGTCTGCGCCAGCGCGGTTTCCACGTCTATTTCGTGCGGGCAGACGCCCTGCACTTCCTGCTGAATGATGTTGAGAAAATCACCGTTAATGACTAGTTCGACTTCGGTGTCGGTGTAGCGACCCGTCGAATAATATTCGAGAAATTCAATCAGGACGCGGTCGGACGGAAAATCTTCCATCTGATTCAGAGAACCGTCGGCGCGGCGCGGACCCGGACCGATATGAAAGTCCGAAATGACCAGCTTTATCCTGTCCATCTAACTCCCCAGATAAAAATTGCTCGAAAGGTAGGCGCGTCTGGCGTATCTGTAGAAAATCTTGGCCACCGCCGCCGTCGGAACGGCTATGAGCACTCCCACAAACCCCAGAATTTTTCCGCCGACAAGCAGCGCAATAATGACGGAAACCGGCGAAAGCCCGACGCGGTTGCCCAGTATTTTCGGTGTCACCAGGAAGGAATCCAGGGTCTGCACCACACCCAGAGTGATGAAAATTCCCAGCAGCGGCCCCACGCCCTGCCAGTCCAGCAGCACCATTATGAGCGACATAAGCACACCCATAATGGCCCCGAAATATGGAATGAACGCCGCCAGTCCGGCCATGAGGCCGATGGCGAAACCCATCGGCACTCCGGCGATTGTGAAGCCGGTGGCGTACAGCAGACCCAGTGTGATGCAGACCAGCGCCTGACCGTGTACGAAGTGCGAAAGCACTTCGTCGATTTCGCCGATGACGCGCATTATTATTTCACGGTGCGAAAACGGCACCAGTTCGCCCAGACCGTTTTTTATGCCCTCGAAATCGCGCATGAAATAAAAGGCGAAAATCGGAATCAGCACCACGTTGACCATGGCCATTACAAACGAATAGGTACCCGAAAAAGTGCTGCCCAGAAATCCGCCCACGGGTTTGAGGTCGGCGCCGGACAGGCCGCTTAAATATTCGCGCAGTTTTTCCATGCCAAGGTCGAAGAGGCGTGTCGCGTCCATTCCCGAAACACGCTCCACAAAAGGGGTTGCTTTGCTGGTGAACGTGCTTATCATGCCCGGCAGACGCGCCATGAAACGACTGATCTGGTCTTCGAAAGCCGGCAGGAAAATCAGCGACAGCAGCGTCACCGCCAGAACGAACAGCAGCAGCAGAAAAGCTATGGCCAGGGTTCGGTTTACGCGCCTGGCCACTATGCGGTTGATGAGCGGATTGAGGAAATATGCAATGAGAAAAGCAATGAAGATCGGAGTCAGCACCGAACGCAGCCAGTAAACCACCCCAAGACAAAGGGCGCTTATGACGATCGTCAGAGCAGCCAGAACCCCGCGCGACATTTTCCGTGTTTCATCCATCAGGCACCCTCCGCCGTCTACGAATTCCGTTTATTATATATCAGAAGCGAAGACAAAAACAAACATGGGGCGTCCCGGCCTGAGCAGTCCCCCGCTTTGCCGACCTTGAACTTAAGCAAACGCGGTTTATGAATGCGAGCCCGCAGGGCTCGCACCAGCGCCAGATCGTGCCTGAAAATATTTATATCCAGAATTAGAAAGTTCCAGCAGCTTATGACTGCGCGCGCTTCGCGCGCGCATGTGCGGCAGAGCGCAGCCTTAAAACCCAAACGACCGCCACTCCGTGAAACCGCAGAGGGAGAGACGATAAACGCCGGTGGTGTTTTCAAAACCGGGGAATGCTCAGAGGCCCGGCGCACGAAGCCCGACCTCATCCCCGAACGGCTTTTAACTTCCAATCCGCCCGTCGGCTTGGTATAATAACCGATCATGTTTCGTATATCCTGCCCGGATTGCGGAAAATTTCGGAAACGAAAAAGAAAATAACCGGAAGAAAATTTTGAGACCGATTCGAATAAGAAGAAGCATATTGCCGACCCGCTATCCGGCTGTAATAACGGAGCTTTACCGCTGGCGCTGGCCTGCGGCGGTTTTTGTGGCGATTTTCCTGCTGTGGCTGGTTCTGCCCTCAAAAGGAGACAGGAACGGCTCCGGCGTCAGCCGCCCGGCCGATCCGGCGCAATCATCAGCCGTCGCATCGGATACTGCGCGCGGCCTGCACAACGAACCTGCACCGGAAAACGCGGCGGCGGCTGTCGGAGAGACAGCAGACAACAAAGACGGAGAACAGGATAAGACCGCCGTCGTCAACGCCGACAATCCTTTCGGAGCGGAAGACGAAAATCTGCTGGCTTTGCAGGCCGAGGGTAAAACCGACGAGCCGCCAGCCGACATGGATTATTCCGAGCTGCCCGAAGAACAGCCCGACATGCCCACGCTCGAAATGATAGAAGCCGCCGAGAAAGCAAAGGCCGCCTCGCTAGAGAAAAACATCAAAGGCGAATTCCTCAGGAACGAAAGCCTTTCCAACGCGCTGGGGCGCTACGGCGTGGGCGTACAGACCGCTATCGACATCGCCGAAGCCTTCAAGGGCGTTTTCGATATCCGCCAGATTCGCACCGGCAACAAGTTCGAAATCAAGTTCGACGCTTCGGGCAAGCTGCTGTCTTTTACACTAAACTATTCGGAACTGATTTCATACTACGTGCGACGCGAGGGCGAAAAGCTCAACGCTTACAAGGTCGAAGGCGAAACCGACATGTA
Source organism: Deltaproteobacteria bacterium (assembly GCA_029570245.1). Classification (GTDB taxonomy): domain Bacteria; phylum Myxococcota_A; class SURF-8; order SURF-8; family SURF-8; genus JAKQSH01. The sequence continues at coordinate 3,603 of JAKQSH010000382.1, forward strand.
CGTGGAGCAGATCGCCGGAAGCATCGAAAGCAACCTGTCGGAGTCGCTGTGGCGGCTGGGCGAGCGCGACAACCTCACTTCGCTCATCGCCGAAGTCTTCGCCTGGGACATCGACTTCTACTCCGACTGCCGCAAGGGCGACACCTGGAAAGTCATGGTCGAAAAACATTACTTCCACGGGCGTTTCATGCGTTACGGACAGGTGCTGGCCGCCTCCTATCACGGCTCCATCGTGGGCGACCGCTACGTCTACTATTTCCAGTCCGACGACGACAAGGTGCAGGATTTCTTCGACGAAAAAGGCAACTCCATCAGGCGCAGCTTCATGCGCGCCCCGCTCGACACCACGCGCGTCACCTCCAAATTCGGATTCCGCATGCATCCCACGCTGCACAAATATAAAAGGCACGAAGGCATCGACTACGGCGCGGCTACCGGTACGCCGGTATGGGCGGTGGCCGACGGAAAAGTGCTGGGCGCAGGCTGGATGGGCGCCTGCGGCAAAGGCGTAAAAATGCAGCATTACGGCGATTATGTCACCGTTTACTGTCATTTGAGCGCGGTTTACGTCAAAAGCGGCCAGACCGTAAAACAGAAACGCATGATAGGCCGCGTCGGAACAACAGGCCGCAGCACCGGCCCGCATCTGCATTTCGGCGTAAGTTACAAAGGCAAATGGATAAACCCGCAGAGCATCAAAATGACGCCCGGCAAGCCGCTCGATCAGCAGTATCTGGGACGCTACAAAGAGGCGCGAGAACTCCTCAAGGGCAAGCTCGACGCCATAGAGGTTCCGGTTTTCTACGGTCCGCCGCTGCCGGACAACTACGTCGATACTTCGGGAACAAAGCTCGGCAGCGCATCCATGATCGAAAAAAGCAAAGCGGCAAAAGACAACAAGTCCCGCAGTCCGTGGCGCAACAATCCTCCGCACGGCTACCAGCCGCGCCCGCCCGGCATAAAAGCGGTAAAGGAATAACCTCAAGCTCATGTCTTCGAAAACCGACAGCATCAGCGCGAAAAAAAACGGCGGCGCAAAAAAAACGCCCGTCTCAGACCCGAACGACACTTCAGGACGCGGACGCGAATTCGGCGGCCTGACGCTTCTGTTTCTGGCGCTCATCGTCGCCATTTCGCTTTTCACATACACGCCCTCCGATCCGTCGCTGAGTTCGACCGGCCACGGAGCGGCGGCCAATCTCATCGGACGCTTCGGGGCGTTTGTGGCCGATCTGGCGCTTCAGGGCTTCGGCTACAGCGCCTGGCTGTTTGCCATTCTCATGGGGTTGTCGGGCGTAATGCTCATTCTCAAACGCCCGCTTTACGTGCGCCTCAAGGAATCCGGCGGCTACTTGCTGCTGCTGTTGTTTTCCAGCGTGGCTCTGGCCATACTGCTTCCCGAAGAAAACATGCCCTACCCGCCGGGCGGACTGGTGGGAGGATTCGTCGCACACGCTTTCTCACCCATGCTGGGCGCCATCGGGCTTTTTCTCATCTGCCTTTTAGGCTGGCTTTTCTCGCTGGCGCTGGCCACCAACCAGTCGCCGCTTACTTTCGGAATCGTCATCGGCAGATACTCGGCGCGCTTCGCGGTACTGGTTTACAAAGGAATCCGCATCACCGCACTCTTCCTTGTCGCTCACGGCATAAAGGCCGCAAGGCTGCTGTTGACGCACATAAACGACCGGCGCGCCGCAGCCGCAGTCGAACGCGCACGGCTCGAAGCTTTGACGGCACAGAGCGCCGAAACCGAAGAACTTCCGCGCAGCGAACCGGCCATCAATCACTTCAAAAGCGAAGAGCCGCTTCAGGACGACGAAGCGGAGGACGCCTCCGACATCGTCATTCCCGGACAGCCCGAACTCAAGCGCGGTGAAGTGCTCATAACCATCCGGCGCAGCGTCTCAATGGAAGAAGAACAGCCCGATGCCGGAAGCGCGGCGGAGCCCGAAGAGGAGGAGGAAGACGAAGGGTTCGTCATTCCTGAGCAGTTCCGGCGGGTGGCGGAAGAAGCGGAAGCAGAAAAGAGCGCGGAAGCGGAAGAGGAAAGCGCCGCTTCCGGGGAGGACGACGAAGACGGAGAAGACGAAGACGAGGAGGCCCAGATAGTCGATACGCGCGCGCCGCGTGTCAGCGCCGACGAACTGGGCAGCGATGCGCTTGAAACCAGCTATGCCGAATACGAGCTGCCGCCCTTGCGTCTGCTCGATTACAAGCAGGATCAGGACACGGAAATAGACCGCGAACAGCTGCTGGCCAACGCGCGCAAGCTTGAAGAAACCCTCATGGACTACGGCATTCAGGGCGCGGTGAAGGAAATCCACCCCGGCCCGGTCGTCACCATGTACGAATTCGCCCCGGCGCGCGGCACCAAGCTTTCGCGCATCGCCAATCTCGAAGACGACCTGGCGATGGCGCTGGCGGCCCTGAAAGTGCGCATCGTCGCGCCCATTCCGGGAAAGTCGGTGGTGGGCATCGAAGTTCCGTCGCAGAACCGCGAGACGGTTTACTTCAAGGAAATCGTCGGCCATAAAAAATTCATCGAGTCGCGCAACCGCCTTACCGTGGCGCTGGGCAAGGACATCTTCGGCTATCCGGTGGTGGCCAACCTGCAGAAAATGCCGCACCTGCTCATAGCCGGAGCCACGGGTTCGGGCAAGTCGGTCGGCGTCAACTCCATGATTCTTTCCATTCTCTACCGCTCCACGCCCGAAGAGGTCAAGTTCATTCTGGTCGATCCAAAGCGGCTCGAGTTCAATTTTTACGAAGGCATTCCGCATCTGCTGCTGCCGGTCGTCACCGATCCAAAACAGGCCGCCCTGGCGCTGGGCTGGGTGGTGCACGAAATGGACAGCCGTTACAGCCAGCTTTCGGAGTGGGGCGCCAAAAACATAGACAGCTACAACAATCTGGTGACGCGCCTCGAAGAAGCGCGGCGCGCACGCGGCGGCGACATCCAGAAGGTCATCGAAGAATATTCGGTCAAAGAGGGCGGCGACGAGAAAAAGATCGCGCGTCTTCTGCGCAGCAATCCCATTCCAAAACGCCTGCCTTTCATAGTGGTGGTCATCGACGAACTGGCCGATCTGATGATGGTGGCCGGAAAAGAGGTTGAGCTTTCAATCGCACGGCTGGCGCAGCTGGCGCGCGCTTCGGGCATTCATCTTATTGTGGCGACGCAGCGCCCGTCCACCGACGTTCTGACCGGACTCATCAAAAACAACTTCCCGGCGCGCATGTCCTTCCGCGTTTCACAGAAAGTCGATTCGCGCACCATCCTCGACCAGAACGGCGCCGAAGCCCTGCTGGGCATGGGCGACATGCTTTACATGCCGGGCACGGGCGATCTGCAGCGCATTCACGGCGCTTACGTAAGCGAAGAGGAAACTTCGCGCGTGGTGGAGTTCATCAAGAAACAGCGCCGCGCCTCCTATCGTTCCGACATCATGCAGAGCATGGAAGAGCAGGCCGAAGCCGACAAGCAGACCGCCGAAGGCGGAGAAAACGACAGCGAGTATGAGCGCGCCATAGAAATAGTGTGCAGCACCGGCAAGGCTTCGATTTCGCTGCTGCAGCGCAAGCTTAAAATAGGCTACAACCGCTCGGCGCGCATCATCGAACAGATGGAGGAAGACGGCATCGTCGGACCTTCCGACGGCGTCAAGGGGCGTCAGGTTTACGGTCGCCCGCTTTCCAGAGATTGAACCCGACGCATCGGAGGCGCAGGCCATGACGAAGAAAGCGGCGGACGCACTGCCCGCCATCAGCACAAAACGAGGCGACGGCGGCATGACCGACCTGTGTTTCGGGGGGCGCGTACCCAAGG
>JAKQSH010000406.1 GCA_029570245.1 Deltaproteobacteria bacterium
ACAGCATCAGCAGAAACATGCCAAGTTTTGCAAAACAGTTCGAGAATTTCACTTTAACTCCTTTTTTTCCGCCCGGCTATGCCAATGTCGGTCTGCCGGATAAACAACGGAAAGCTATTTACATCAAAAAGCCCGATAAAACAAGAATCCTGCAAATAATTGCAGGATTCCAGCTGATTTCGCTCAAAAAAGCTTGGGCATCAGTTGATCGGAACCGGCGGCACCTGCCATACGCCGTTCTTTTTCTGGAACAACCATTGTTGTGAATCGCCCTTGTAAGTGAGCTGGGTGCTCAAAGGCGGACAGAGCGGTTCAACTTCGTAAACATTGGAATCGTAGATTTTTACGGTGACTGTGGGGTCGTGTGTTCCCCAACATTTTACAATCGTCTGCCAATCAGCAACATTATCGCAGTCTTCATCAAGAGCCACTTCTATGTTCCAGTTGCCGTCTTCGATGTACTCACATGTAATCTGTTCCTGAGTGCTTACCTGTGCGCCGGGAGATGTCTTTGACATTCTACAGATCGCATGAGTGAAACGCATGCAGGTGCCGGCATTGTTGATGCTATCATCATTGCAGAGTTCACCAGAGACCATGTGCCGCAGGCCAAGATCACAGTCCACAGCGGTTTCCGCCAGAATTCCGGGGTCGCCCGGAGTGAAATCCATGATAAGCCACAACCCCTGATCGCCGACAACGTTTACCTCTATAAGGAACGGGTCTTCACACTCAAGACCTTCCATATCTTTTACGGTAAGCTGGAACTTGTATATGCCTGGAACATCGAAAGCGATACGGGCATTCATGCCGTCGGTGCCGAACAGCTTAATGGTGGACTGGCTTTCAGGCGGGAAACTGACGACCGACCAGATGTATTCCGAAATCGGGTGTGTCAGGTCTTCTGCGTCCGGGTCGTAGCTGATGTCTCCGTAAAAATTCCAGTAAGAGTCGTCGTCAACCGGAACATCGTACATGATGGGGTCCATCGGCTGCTGATGCGACTTGAGCGCAACCAGCGCAACCGGTGGTTTGTTGGCAGGCTTGCCGACGCCGATAATCGGGAACTGCATATGCTCGGCGCCAGGCAGAGTGCTTGCAACGTCAACCCAGCAGGTATGCGTAGCTTTTTCCGTGGGCGTGTAAATAATTGTGAACTCGGCCGGCTGTGCATTATTGCCCGGAAGAATGCTTCCCTGAACCGGATCGACATCTTCCCCAAGAGCAAACATGTCGCAGTTGTCGCCCTCTTCTTTTTCGGTAAGAGAAATAAGATTGATGGTTATGTCGGTACCGGAGGAGTTGTGCAGCGTCACCAGTCTTTCTCTTGAGGTATTTATTGATACCGTGCCGAAATCGACCGGATAGGGATGCAGGAACAGAGTTGAAGACTCGGCTTTGCCAATAACGTCGATGGTATAGCGCCTCTCGCTCATCAGATCGGAATCGTTGAAAATCTGAATGGTGTCGCGATGATAGTATCCGGCTTCGGTAAGAGACTGAGGCTGGTATTTAACCACGAATGTTTCGCAGTTCTGCTCACCGGGCAGAATCCGCAATGGCGGCACCTGAGGAGTGACGCAGTTGGGCGAAATGCATTTGAAGTTGTCCCAGACGCCGCTGGTGGTTGAAATCTCGCTTATTGTAAGAATACGGTTTCCGTCTTCTTTTCCTGTGTTGCAGATTGTGAACTCCTGTTCGACTGCCGATTCTCCCAGGTTCACGTTACCGAAATCTTTGGAGGCCGGCGACACTCCGATAAAAGCATCACCCTTGTATTCGCTCTGCAGCATAACTTCAACATATCCCCCGCCGCAGGCGTTGCTGGTGATTTCGACTTTTCCGGTGTCGATTCCGCCGTCAATAGGCTGGTATAAAACATCCACCTGAACAGATTCGCCACGTGAGATAGAGAAAGAATCATCCGAAACAAGGTTCTCAGGGTCAAGCACGTATTCGGATGTATATTCGATGGGATCGTAATAAATACCGTAGATTATAAGCGGAACGTTGTTGTTGGAATCGTTGGTTATGGTGAACGTTCTGACCGTCGATTCATTTATAAAGACTGATCCGAAATTTACCAGACCCGGCTTGACATTGATGGTCGGGCATTTTTCTTCGATGATCTCTTCATCTTCCGTATCTTCAACATCTCCGTCAGTCAGATCGCCGTCGCTGTCGCCGTCAATGAGGCTTCTGCAGACTTTGGCATTGTAGGCGTCGTCCCACAGACAGCTTTCTCCGGCCTGACAATCGTCGTCTGTCGAGCAGAGGGCGGCGTCACCACAGATGCCTTCGCTGGTGCAGACACGCTCATCGGGACAATCTGTGTTGTCGAAACAGAAGACTTCGCAGGTATGCGTCAGCAGATAGCACTGCTCGCCATCCGTGCAATCGGAATCGCTGGAGCAGGCGTCGATATTGTCCCCGTCAGGTCCGCCATCATCCGCACCGGAATCGCCGCAGGCGACGGCAAACAGAGCGATTGCCAGAACAATGATAAATTTTGCAAGCTTCATGGCTTTACCCTTCCTGCTAACGCCAGTTTCCATTACACTACCCCTGTAGAGCTTGTGAAAGCCTCCCCCCATCGAAAGCCCGACAGATTCAGCCTGTAACTTTCGATTGACATTCACCTACCCCTATTATAAAGTAAGTAAAACAGGACACAACAATAAAAATGTTCTTTTTTTTGTTGAAGCTTGAAGATCACGACAAGGGAGGCAGGAAAATGAAGTACGCGGCAAAAATTGTTACAGTGGCGGCAATATTGCTGCTCCTGTCGGTGATGGGATGCTCTGAAAGCGGCTCCAGTGCAGGCGATAACGAGGACGGAGATGGCGGTGACGCTTACAGCGCGTTCGCGCAACCCTGCTCCACACAGAAAGACTGCGGCGAAAGCATGGAGTGCATAGCTTTCGGCCCAACCACTATCTGCACCACAAAATGTACCAGCGACATGGAATGCAACAACATCAAGGTCGGCTCGCAGTGCTTGGAAAACGAAGGTACTTACGTATGTTTCCCCTATGAGTTTATCAATTCAGGAGATGGCGACGACTCCAGTGACGGAGATTCTTCCAGCAACGGCTGCGAGGTAGATTCGCTCCGTTGCGCCGACGACGCAACCGTCGAGAAATGCTCTTCCGACGGCAAAACCTGGGCTTTCTACAAAGAATGCGAAGACGGGGAAACCTGCGAAGAAGGCAAATGTGTGCTCGAAGGCACACTCTGCGAACCGATGACCTACCAGTGTCGTGGCCTTTACGAAGTCCAGGTTTGCTCCAACGACGGTTCGGAATGGAGACTTTATCGCACCTGCGAAGGAGGTTTGGTCTGCGAAAACGGCGAATGCGTAAACATAATGGCCGACGGTGACGGCGAAGATGCGGCAGAAGAGGAAGAAGAAGTAATTCAGGGCGACCCCTGCGAAAAAGACGACGACTGCCTTGAAGATAACCATTACTGCTGGATCAACGATTTCGTCCACGAAACAGGCTTCTGCCAGCCATATTGCGACATTACAGGTGTTCACTGCGCCAGCGGCTATACATGCGACCAGTCGAAATGCGTACCGATTCCGGGTTATTGCACCAGCAACAATCACTGCGCCAGCTTCGAATTCTGCGACTTCAGACCCGGTTCCACCGATGGACTCTGCACACCCTATTGCTACTATCCCGGCCAGATGTGTCCCAATCACACTTACTGCTCAGAAGATACGGGAGACCCGAACTATGGAAAATGCATTTATGAAGGCAACGTCGAATACTGCTCGAACGACAACGACTGCGGTCTGAGCCGCTGGTGCTACATTTCACCCGGACAGATCGAAGGCGTCTGCCAGGATATGTGCAAAAACGACGATGAGTGCGTCGGTTCTCTGGTATGCAAAGGCGGAAAATGTGTGGTCGGCGTCGGCAACGGAGACTGCGGCCCCGCAGGCTGTCAGTCGGGCTACGTCTGCGACCCGTATTACAACGCATGCGTGCTTAACTGCCCGCCGGTTTGCGATGAAGGCTGGTCGTGTAACGCCTCTTCGGCGCCCAATTGTATCGAAGGCTGCGAGCCGCCGCCTGCCGGAGTCTGCGGATTCGGTTTGGCGCCCTGCTGCGCTCCGCATACGTGCTCGGTGTTCATCTGGGCATACGGACTGGTGGGTATCTGCTCCTGATTCTTCAATCACTGCAATAAAAAAGCCCTTCCTTTCGGGAGGGCTTTTTTATTGACAAAGAACTCAATTACAGCAACGGCATAATTCCGGCGATAAGCGCACAGAAATCAGACTCGGCTCGCGCCGCAGTTTCGGTTACTTCGCTGTGAGTAAGAGGCTGGTCAAGGATTCCCGCCGCCATGTTGGTAATAAGTG
>JAKQSH010000430.1 GCA_029570245.1 Deltaproteobacteria bacterium
TCAGGCTGGCACAGAAAATCGGACTTGAAACCGGCATTCAAAGTGACGCCTGCCGTATTTCCGCACCGGAGACGGCGGAAGTGCTCAGAAACAACGGGCTTTCAGGCATAGAGACTGTCATCGCCGGGGCGGACGCCGCCACACATGGAATGATATTCGACAGCGCTTCATTTACACAGACAATAAATGGCCTGAAATTCTGCCGGGAGGCCGGAATTGAAGTTTACATTGTAATTCCGGTGCACAGCGGAAATTGCGGACTGCTAGCAGAAACCGTCGCAGCCCTGCATGAAATCAAGCCGCAGAGCATCACATTCATGCTGCCAGACCCGCACGATTTCTGCGAAAGCGGCCTTGCGGTTCCGATGTCTGCCGCCGCGCAAGTGTTGCGTCACACGCTTGCCAGGCTGCAGCAGAATAAAAATCATGGCGACTGTCGAATTTCATACGCCGGTCTGCCGCTTTGCCTGCTGCCGGATTTCGGCGAGTTGAATTCCGATCTTGACGCAGCACAACGCCTCGAAATATCGGAGGTTTCCGACAACGCCTTTGCTGACTGGGCCTTCCCTGAGCGATTGCACGTAGAAGAATGCGCCGGATGCACTCACAGCGGAGAATGTCCGGGACCGTACATCGCAGCAGACGACAGGCATTCGGTAAAGGCGCGTCCGAAGCCTATTTCAAACTCAATCGTGTTCGTAGCCGAAAAAAAGCTGAATGAATTCGACATTGAACACTGCCCCATATTAAGCGGAGAAACAATCATAGACAATGCCGGACGCTGTATTCTGCTGGACGGCGAAAACGGGACGGCGGAATTGTACCGCAGTTTCAGTTCAGATTTCGACGAATCCGGCCTGCGGCGCATCGTACACGAACTGGGACAGGTTTACCTGGACATGTCGGGTGAGATTTATCATTATGATTTCGAGAAAGAACTTAAAAAGCTGACGCCTCATGCGATTTGTAGAAGCTGCCCTAAACGCGGAGTCTGCCCTGCCCTGCACCAGCCGATTCAGGAAAATCTTTTCCGTAAAGCCGAAAATCTTTTTCTGGCCGAACTGGAAAAAATCAGCGGACGCGTTCTGGATGTCGGCTGTGGTGCAGTACGCAGCCAGGGCGTGATCGGTCGCCTGCTGGAAGAAAAGCGCATCGAATATTTTGCCATCGAACCCAACCCGCCGTTATCACTACTGGATTTCCTTGAACGACACTGCATCAGCGCAAATCTTTTCGCTTCGCAGGTCGAACACTACGAAGCCCAACCGGAAAGCTTCGACTGGATACTGCTGCTGTGCAGCTACAATCATCTGTACGACATCGGCGCCGCATTCCGTGCCATGCATTCGTGGCTGAAACCAGGCGGGCATATGCTGCTGCTGGAAAATATCGCTTACGGAGTTCTGCGCCGGCGCGACGTATGGGAAAAAATCAGCAGCATCGAAGGCCCGGCCTGCTTCGAACACTATCACAATCACACTTCGCAGGAAGCACTTAAAAACGTCCTGGCCGCCGGATTCTCGCTGGTTTCCGAAATTCCGGTCAGTTGCGATACGGCCAACCAGTGGCAGATAATAGTTCGGAAGAATTGAAAGCCTTTCTGAAAGTCCTCAAAAAACCGACGCTTTCATTGCAAGACAGAGCTAAATATGGTAGTAAAAGCTGAACATGCAGTTTTATTCAGCCGTGCGGAGGGAAAAATGGCTGTTTCCTTCAATAAGGGTTTGATGATCCTGTTTATTTTCGTTGTGTCCGCTGTGTCGTTCGCCTGCGGCAGCGACTGCCCGTCCGGCCAGGTAACGGAAAACGGCGTCTGCATTCCGGCAGACAAGCCTGAACCGCCCTCCAAAAATGACGGAGACATGAATTATTATGACGAAGACAACGACGAAGTCGAGATCGCGGATGGAGATGAAGAGATAAATTCCGAGCTGGAAGAAGAAATTCCAACTCAGAAAGGTCTGATATGGCAGAACCCGCCGTCGTTGGAAAAAATGGAATGGGCTGACGCAATTGATTATTGTGAAAATCTTACTCTGCACGGCCTTAACGACTGGCGTCTGCCGACCATCAGCGAGCTGCGCGAACTCATAACCGGATGCGAAGCGACTGAAGCCGACGGCCCATGCAACGTCAGCGAGAATTCAGGTTGCACCGAAATATCCTGCCACAACGAATATTGCTCCGGATGCGTCGGCGAAGAAGGACCCGACCACGGTTGCTACTGGCCGAATGAAATGGATGGCGTATGCGGTCTTTACTGGTCATCAACCGATGCTCCGGAAAAATGGAAGGAGGCACCCAGCGCATGGCGCGTGGACTTCATTTACGGCTACGTTCTGTACAGTTATGTTGACAGCGAATTAGGTGTGCGTTGCGTGCGCGAAGGCCGCGTCTCGGACGGCGAATATTACTCGACCGCATACAAAAATCTGGCATGGCAGACAACTGCAACCGAAGAAACCATGACATTTGACGATGCTGTAAAGTATTGTGATGATCTTACGCTTGACGATCACGACGACTGGCACCTGCCGACAATAAGCGAACTGCGGTCACTCATTGACGGTTGTGCATACTCGTATATCGACGGAACCTGCAGAGTAAGAGACGAAGACTGTCTGGAGGCGAACTGTTTTGATTTGGCGGAATGCGAAGGATGCGGAGACCACCCCGGCCCCAACGACGGCTGCTACTGGAAAGAAGAAATAGCCGACGATTGCGCCGGAGACAACTATTCTTATGTGTTCTGGTCGTCATCTCATGTCGGAGAAATGACGGAAGAAGTCTGGACATTGAAATATGATGCAGCTTTCATAGAACATAAAAAAATCACTGATGAATATAATGTCCGTTGCGCCAGATGGACGGACAGCGATGAGCCGGAAAGCGACGGCGACGCGGAAACCGCTGAAGGCACCGAAGGCGAAAGCGAAATCTGAAAAATAAACAGTCTGCAATAACGGTGAAAAGACATGCATTCTGACGATTCATTGCTTAAGGAACTGTGGGACTTTATGAAAGTCCGCAAAAAGATGTGGCTGGCGCCCATTATTATTCTGCTGCTGCTTTTAGGCGCGTTGATAGTCTTTACAGAATCTTCTGCGGTGGCACCCTTCATATATACATTGTTCTGAGAGAACAGCACAAACGGGTTTCTTGACCCTTTTCGGACGGCGTGATAGTTTCTTTCTCAAATGCTTGTTGAGTTCAGATACTTGGAGTTGAGAAGGTGAAAAAGCTTTTCCTGCTGCTGACGGTTCTTGTGGCGCTGGCGCTTATTACGGCCTGCGGTCCGATTAAATCGACCATGGTCATAAACGACACGCAAAGTCTGCTCGACCGTGCAAAGCAGATGCGCGCAGAGGAAAAGCCTGCCTCTCAGTATTACTACTACGCCGCATACGAATATCTGCGCAAAGCCAAAGATGAAGAAGGCCACTCGGATTTCGAATCAGCAGAACATTTCGGTAAGAAGGCGCTTGATCTGGCGCGCAAGGCAATAAACAAAGCCCGTGACGGGCAGAGCGCCGGACAACCCTCCGCAGTCGAAAGCCAGGAGGGAACGAAATGAAGCGACTGCCGATTATTGCCTTCCTGCTGCTTGTATTTGCTTCTTTCATGTTCGATGGCTGCGCCGCAAAAAAGAACATGCTCAAGGAAACCGACCGCATAAAAATCGAATGCGACCGCGCTCGTGAAAAGCAGAAATACGTATTCGAAATCGGCGGGCCGGTTTGCGGCGTAAAAGAACTGGCAATTGCAGAGTCGCACCGGGCCTTCGCCATTTATGAAATCAACGAACAGAGCCACTATCCTTCAATCAAACGACATCTTGACACCGCCGCCAGAAACGCCGAACTGGCTTACGAGCTTGCCGCAAAATGCGAGCCGCCCGACCGTGACCGCGACAGAGTGCTTGACTCGGTTGACCGCTGCCCGGACGACCCGGAAGACCGCGACGAATACGAAGACGACGACGGCTGCCCCGACCCCGACAACGACAACGACGGCATTCCCGACAAAGAAGACAAATGTCCCAACCACGCCGAAGATAAAGACGGATTCCAGGACGACGACGGCTGCCCGGACCCCGACAACGATGAAGACGACATACTGGACGCAGACGACACCTGTCCCAACGATGCGGAAGATAAAGACAAATTCCAGGACGACGACGGCTGCCCCGACCTCGACAACGACGAAGACGGATTGCCGGATGCCGACGACAAATGCCCGAACGATCCGGAAACATACAACGGCACAGACGATGAAGACGGCTGCCCGGACAAGGGCGATTACGATCTTATCAACGTCACCGACAAAGAAATACAGCTCAAGCAGACTATTTTCTTCGAAACCGGCAAAGACCGCATACTGCCGCAGTCCTTCCGCCTGCTTAACGAAGTGGCGCAGGCCATGAAAGACATGCCGCAGATAAAAGTATTCATAAACGGCCACACCGACTCCGTAGGCAACGACTCTTCCAACATGAAACTGTCGCAGGCCCGCGCGAATTCGGTTCGAAACTACCTGATTAAACAGGGTGTTGACGGTTCGCGCATGAAGTCCACCGGCTATGGAGAAACGCAGCCCATCGCCTCCAATCGCAGTTCTCAGGGCCGCGCCCAGAATCGCCGTGTTGAATTCAAAATCCTACAAAAAGGCGAAAGTCTGTAAAATCATTGTGTTATGGCACAAGCACACGCTGCCGGACACACTGACGATCCGGAAACAAAAGTTTCGAAAGTCTAAGCGATGTTCCGTCTCTTTTTCAGGCGTATTTGATTCGACAAGCGAAATGCTGTCGTGTAAAATTGATAAAGTGTTTATGGTGCTCTTTTTTTATTTTGTGCTGTTTTTCTGATTTTTTCCGGCTCCGGCGGTTTGATTTTTCTTTTCCGCCGCCCCCAAAAGGACTTGACAATGTCGATAAGGATTAAGGTCCTCACTCTTCTGGCGCTGGCAATTGCAATACATATAGCAGCATTATTTCTTATGATGGAAGCTTTCATACTGCCTACCTTCCGCGACCTTGAATACGAAGAGGCAATGAAGGACATCAACCGTGTAGAACGCGCAATAGAGCGGGAAACCATGCATCTTGACCGCTTTCTGCACGACTGGTCTTCATGGGACGACACCGTAAATTTCGTGAGCGGAACAGACAATGAATATGCCCGGACCAACTTGATGGATGAAACTTTTTCGAACGAGAAACTGAATCTGATGGCATTCTATGCCCAAGATGGCACACAGATATGGGCTCGTGCAGTCGATCTGAAAACAATGAAACAAATTGAACTTCCGGGCTTTCCGCTTTTGAAACTTGCGCCGGAAGACCCTTTGATGCCGATACAGACTGAAGGCGTTAAGCTGAGCGATCTGAGCAAACGCGGAATATTCATGGTGGCGGACACGCCCATGATTGTTGCGGCACGTCCCATTCTGGACAGTTACAACAGAGGCCCTGTAAAGGGCACAATGATTATTGGAAAACTGCTGACGCAGCAACTGATAAAAATCCTGCAGGAACAGACAAAAGTACCTTTTGTTATCGTCCCGGAAGGTCAGGAAAGCACTCTGCTCGATTGGAAGGAAGCCACATTTGAGGGCAACTATTATTATATCTCGGAAAACACAGAGAACACCATAAACGTATCGCGCCAGACAGAGGACATCAACGGCATGCCTGCATTCCGTATTGAGGCCGCAATAGAAAAACACATAGTTCCCAGGGGAAAAACAACTATAAGGATGGCCGCCATTTTCTCGGTTGTAACCGGACTTTTCATAATAGTGTTCATTCTGGTTGCTCTGCACATTATTGTTCTTAAACCGGTTTCCAGTCTCATCGGGCACGTCGATTCAATTGAAAAGGCCAGTGACTTGAAACGCCGTCTGGCAAGTCGCCGCAACGACGAATTCGGTCTGTTGGCGCGCGCTTTCGATCGCCTTATTGAACGCGTAGAGAGACAGACCGGAGACTTGATCACTGCGAACAGGGAACTTGAGCGGCTTTCATATCTGGACGGACTGACTCATATTTCCAACCGGAGAATGTTCGACAATCGTCTGGATGTCGAATGGAAAAGGCTTGGACGCCGCGACTATTCACTGGCGTTGATTATGATAGACATAGATTATTTCAAATTTTACAACGATGAGTACGGCCATCAGGCCGGAGATGATTGCCTGCGCCTGATAGGCAGAACTATCGCAGATGCACTTAAGCGACCATCCGATCTGGTGGCCAGATACGGCGGCGAGGAATTTGTTCTGCTGTTGCCGAACACCAATCTGGAAGGCGCACTGGTCGTCGCAGAAAATATACGCAGAAAAGTTGAGTCGCTTCAGATGGAAGCCCGGTCATCTCTCGTCAGCCAATTTTTAACCATAAGTCTTGGCGTGACAGCCACAGATAAGAAAAGTCGCAATGCCACACCGGAAGCATTGATCGAAGCGGCGGACAAAGCCTTGCACGATGCAAAGATCAGTGGACGGAATCGCGTGGAATTCAGGCAAGTTGGAAATCAGAAAACACATTGAAAGTCTGCCTGTTATAACACCACGCATTTTCAACCACAGTCCGAACTTCGAACAGCCTGACCGGAAACCGTTCTGTCCGGATGTGCCGCTTTTGCAGCTGAAATATTTTTATCCAGTAAATACGAACAGATGAATATCTGGCCCGCCTTTTGCTCATCTCTGAAGCAACATGGTTTTCCAGGGGTGAGGCAGAATGAATACCAGAAAAAAAACGCCCGGCGCCGAACAGCCGAACAATCGCATCATCGCATTCGGAGCAGGAGAGCTTAAGGACTCGGAATTGCTCAGCTTCATGCTGGGACGGGTAAGAGGACACGGAAAACGCAGCGCCGACGAACTTGCGGCCCTGCTGCTTTCCGAGTTCGGATCATTGCAGGAACTTTCTAAAGCTTCATATTCCGACATAAAAGAGCTTACCGGAATGTCCGAGACACGCATCGCACAGATAATGGTAGCAATAGAACTCGGACGCCGGATTATGACGCCGCGTCCGGTGGGCGATCTGCGCCTGAAAGATTCTCAGAGCGTATACAATCTCTATGCACCCAAACTGCAGTTGAAAAACACTGAAGTTTTTTATGCTGCGCTGACTGACGCAAAACTACGCTGGATCAGAGAAGTAAAACTGGCCGAAGGCAGTCTGTTCGAATGCGTTGTCCGCCCTTCGGACGCCTTTGCCCGCATACTTAAGGGCAGCCCGGCAGGAGTCGTATTCGTTCACAATCACCCATCCGGTGATCCGCGTCCCTCGGTTGAAGACCGCGAACTTACCGCCAGGCTGGTGCAGTCAGGCAGACTTCTCGGTCTTCTGGTACTGGATCATGTCATAATAGGCAGCGGTTGTTACTATAGTTTTGCCGACAACGGCGCATTGAACGGAAATACTGAGACGGGCAGAAATCCAGAACCGACCACTCCAGCAAAAGGAGAATACCGCCAGAGCATGAACGGGCTTTTCGGTATGGCTTCAGATGTACTCATATTCCCGGACCCGCCTCTTCCATCGCCTTTCGACGACAACATTGAGGAATGACAGGTACTTTTGCACCTGAAACCAAAATCGACCGAATGCATCAATAAGCTTGCCTGCCCGTGCAGCGAATGATAAAAATTCAGAAGCTGACATTTCATAAACATGCGGGAGACGCCATATGCAGGAAGTCGTTATAGTATCGGTTGTACGTTCGGCCTTCAGTTGCGCATCAAACGGTCAATTATGCCGCATAAGACCGG
>JAKQSH010000489.1 GCA_029570245.1 Deltaproteobacteria bacterium
GGTTCTGTATGGTCGGATTGTCAAGCGGGTCTTTCTCTGTGTGATCGGGGAAAACTCCCATCTGGCCGTTGCGCGGAACCATCCCGCCAGACATGGCCGATGCCACTGCTGCAGAATCGGCTGTCCAGCCTCCGCTTACGACCGGCGTCAGCAGACCGCTTACGGGCAGTTTGTCGGATTCAAGTTTTTCAACGCCTTTCGCCAGACGTGCTGCGGCTTTCAGGCCCGCTCCGGCTCCGTCGTCGATGGCGATGATGACGTTTTTGACGAGCGAGTTTTCCGGCTTGAAATTGAGCACCTGCCATTTGCCCTGAAAGATACGCCCGCCTTCGACACGGATTTCGAATGGCACCTCTCCTGCTTTGTCCATTGAAATTCCGCGCACAATGCCGGCAAGCGTGTTTCCGTGATATTCATCCGGGTACAGATCAATCAGAACGTTCTGCTCACCGAACATCAGTTCTCCGGCGCGTTTTGTAAAACCCATGCGGGCTTTGGGGGTGACGTTCAGGTAGAAATCAAATTTCTGCCCTTTTATAAGACGGGCTTCATTCTGCGGGTAGAAATGGAACTGCTCCGTTTCGAGAGTTGGAATCTGTATGAAATCGTCTGGAAGTTTTTCCACTTCCTTTGCGCAGCCATGGAATACCGCAGACAGCAGAATCAGTATCAAAGCAGTGATCGGAACAGTCAGTTTCCGCATGTTATCCCTCCGTATTTATTCTGGACAGCGGACCATTATCTGGACCGCGAAAAAATGATCTTTAGAACTTAAAAACACATTATATATTATTGTTTCCGTCAAGTCTAATGCCGCTCTTCAGCGGATATACGGCAGCAGTTCTTCATACAGACGCATGTAGGATTCCGCCATTGACCGGGCCGAAAATAAAGCGCAGACGGTTTCGCGCGCCGCTTTTCCCATGCGGGGCAGATCATTACGCTTTCGGATAATGCCATTCATTGCGCCGGCAAGTTCCTCTATGTCGTCTGGCGCCGCAATGTATCCGTTGACTCCATTTCTTACGACTTCACGCGAGCCGGCAATATCGGTTACGATGCAGGGCAGGCCGCAGGCGCAGGCTTCCAGCAGGGCATTGGAAAGCCCTTCAGAACGGCTGGGCAGACAGAACACATCCATTGCTGCATACAGCGGACGAAGTTCGCCGTTGCGCGGAACCCAGATTATATTTTGTGCAATGCCAAGCTCTTCGGCGAGTTTCTTCAGGCTGCTTTCATCCGGGCCGTCGCCGATAAGCATCAGGCGCGGATTTTCCATATTGTTCAGCTGTGCGAAGGCTTTCAGAAGAATATCAAGCCCTTTTACCGGCAGAAAATTTCCGGCGAAACCGAACACAAAATCTTTTTCGCCTATTCCAAGCCTTTGGCGTGTTTCCGATCCTGCATCGTTATCTGCAGGGCGGAAGTGTTCCGTATCGACGCCATTTGGAATAACACGCATTTTCCCGGCATCAAGTCCTTCTCCGCGCAGGTAGTCGAAAATACCCTGCGAGTGCGTCGCAATGGCATTCATGCTTTTAAAAGCCGTTAGCCATAAAGCCGCCATTGCCCGTCCGGGAATTCTGCCGACAAGCGCGCTGGTGTCGTGTAGCGCTATATTCAGCACCGTTGAAACAGATGCAAAATCGCGGCACATTGTGTGTACTGTGGCGTTTACAAGATCGGGACGCAGGCTTATGCTGTGGACTATTTCTATTTTTCTCCGCCGTATGATCTGCAGCAGCTTCAAGGCATGCGCAGCCAGATTCCAGCGCAATCCTCCGAAGGTGATTATCTCGATGCCAAGCCTGTGGAATTCACTTTCCAGTGAGTCCGCAACAGGGCGGCTGAACTGTACCACCAGCGGCTTTAATCCTTTGTCTGCGTATTGACGGCACAGGCGCAGAACGTCGTTCATCGGTCC
>JAKQSH010000441.1 GCA_029570245.1 Deltaproteobacteria bacterium
CGGGACGCGTTCTGAAAATGATTCCGAAAAAACCGAAGAATACACACCGCATGGAATCGCAGTCATAGGAAGCGACTATCTTTCGAGTTCAGTCTCCATCATTGACCGGCATAAGAAAGCGCTTTCCCGTGAAGGGATAATTCATTCCGGCTCGGCCTCGCCGGGACTGTCCATTGCTCTGTCTGGCGATATAGTTTTTCCTCTTACACCCGACGAATACGGCGACATCGTAATAATCGACCGTTATCCAAACAGTGTTCTGAACTTTCTGGATGCCAACAGTTTCAAACTGAAGAAACAACTGCCGGTATCAACCGGCTTTGCATCAAATCCGCACGATTACCTGCGCCTGAGCACAGAGAAAGCATACGTCACACGTTACGAAAAGAATCCAACACCAGGCGACGAAGAGTTCGACGGAGGCGACGATATTCTTATAATAAACCCGCAATCGTTTGCGATCAGCGGTCGAATCGACTTATCCATGGTCATTGCCGATGATACCGCACAGGACCTTCATGTAAGACCGGACAGAATGATCGCCGCAGCAGAAAAAGTATGGGTTTCCTGCAATTTCCTCAATGGAGATTTCAATAAGGGCGGCAAGGGACTGCTGTTGGCAATTGATCCGCAGAACGATGAAATCATACAGAGTATCGAAATAAACGAAATGTCCAATTGCAGCGGGCTGACATTCAATGAGGAAAACATGACTCTTTATGTTTCATGCAGCGGAATGTTCAGCTCTGATTCATACGGTCAGTTGGAAAAATCCGGCATAGTGGCGGTCGATCTGTCCAACGCAGAACCGACATACAAAATCATCGCACATGCAGATGATGAGGAGAAACGACCATACGGTTTTGAGCTGGCGCTGGCGGGCAGCAATACGCTGCTGGCGGTGAGGTTCGGTGATATGGACAGCGATAAAAAAGATCAGCTTACCGCTATTGACCTTGGCGACAATTCGCACAGTGTCATTCATAGCGCTTCAACGCCTTTCGGGCTGGGAGGTTTTTTATATGACAGAGATTCTCACACTCTATACATTGGAGATGCCGACCTGAACGAACCACTGATTTACCTGTATGATTTTTCCGGTGGAGAATTCACTGCAACCGGAACCATTTCGTCTCACCCGCAAAGCGGCCTACCGCCGCGTCATATCGCATTTTTCTGAATCATATCTTAAGCGGCGCTTGAGTTGGCAAAGAAGACCTGCTAACATCCTCCTAACATAAATTCTGGAGGTATATGTAAATGCGAGTTCCGAATGTCAATATCGCCGTGATTTTTCTGACGATTATTCTGCTGTCGCAGAATCTTTCAGCCGAACCGATTTTCCCTGCTGGCAAATACTCCGATCTGGATGAAATGATGGCGCGCCATGAACGCCAGTTCTACAACATAAACGCCCTGCCCTTCGGGCTCGCACTTGACGCTTATCCAATTGATGATGATGCGAAAGCCAAAATCGAACTGTTTTTAGCGCAGGATGCATCTGAAGATTTCGAAGCAGTCACCGGCAGCCATCCATACGAAATCATCAACCGCTATGACGAATACGGCGACCTCGGTTTCTTCGGCGGCGTGGCGCTGGTTGGAAATGCTTTCAAATATATGACGCTTAAGCGTGAGGGCGCAGACGAAGCGGAATTGACGCTGGCGCGTGAGCGTCTGCTGAGAGCCGCCGACTCATGGCACATTTTCTATCAGATCACCGGCGGCAACGGCATCGTTGCGCGTGGAATCTGCCGCCATGTTTCGGATGCCGGAGAACCGCCATATCCCGACCCGAAAAGCGAATTCGACATCAAACCGCTGAAGGACGAAAACGGCGATCCCTTCCCGGCGCGCAAAGACAACGGCACATGGCGCGACGACAACTCCGACGGAGTTCTGCCTGAGAACGAATGGATATGGGTCGATTCCTGCTCCAAAGACCAGCTTGTCGGTCAGATTTTCGGAATGGTGGCGCTGTATGAAGCGATGAACGGCGATCCAGATATTGATCAGTCGCTGGTAGAACGGCTCCGTGACGATGCTCGCGGCGTGGCTGCGATGCTGATGGAAGAGCGCGACATAACGCAATACGATCTTATGATCGGCGAAGGAATGTACGACCTCATAATAATGGATGCCGACACTCGCCCGACTTTTCACCATGACCTGAATCCATACTCAATCGAAAAGGTGTACCTTGGGATCGGTTCCGAAAAATTCAATCTCTTCAACCTGATTATGAGCACCGGAATCACAAAGGCTCTGTTTCACATCACCGGAGATGCCGACATTGAGGAATATCACTACAAAGAGCTGCTGGCCGTACGCGATTTTCTTGGAAAAATCGAACACGCACTGGATGAAGACACCCCGGCCTTCGATTACATTTACATGGGCAACAAAACGAACTTCGACGATCCCGATATGAGCGCAGTGGCTCTGTGGATGGCGATTTACCTGGAAAATGACCCGGAAATTCTACAGGTGCTGCACGGTTTTCTGGAAGACGGCTGGTGGAATCGCGCCGACGAAATTCACACCGCGAAATTGTGCAAACAGCCGCTCTGGCACTCAATTTACATGTCTCTGACCGACAGGGGCGTTTCGGAAGAACTGATAGACGAAAGCGCAGCATTGCTGTCGGCCTTCAAACTCGGCCCATACTGGAACCCCTATGTTGAAAACTGCGACGCCGCAGAAATTGAGGCCAAGCAGTGCATCGCCATCGACGGCGTTACCGTTCTGAATATCAATTACTGTGAAAACGAAGCAGAGGGCAAGTGCATGGCGACGGAAGCGCTCGACCCTTCCATCCGTCCGCCATCAAATTTCGACGCACGTTCGAATCCATTCAATGTCAACGGCGGCGGCGGCAATCTTTTGAATCCGGGCGGCGACCTCATTGCCGCTTACTGGCTGGCGCGTTACATGACCGCAAACCAGGCAGGAACAGCCAACGTTTCTCCCAATGTCCGCAACCATATGCCTGTCGGAGGCTGGCCAGATAACCCGGACGGTGACTCCGAAGACGAAAGCGATGGCGACACGGAAGGCTCCGCTGATGGAGACGATGAAATCACAACAGACGGTGACGGAACAGAAAGCCCGTCAGACGGAGACGTTACAGTCACTGACGGAGATGAGACAACATCAGATGGAGATACGGAAGATGGGGATTCGATTTCAGAAGACGAAAGCGACAGCAGCGGCTGCAATTCGTCATCGGCACCATTATCCGGTATTATCCTGCTGATGCTGGCCGTACCGGCGCTCTGCTTCAGAAGAAGAATCAATTAACAGTTTCTCAACGCGGATACTTCAAACCGCCCCTTTTAAGGGGCGGTTTTATTTTACTCTCACAAAACACACTTATTCCGATTTGGCGCCATATTCGGTATTGAGCCTGAGACCAGATTTTGAAACTCAGTGTGCGGTAGATGCGAAAGAATTTGACCGGACATGAGTGATTTGATTAAGAACAGGTACATTCAGCCAAAATCGGCAACCGCCATTCCTATCCGCTCTTTGCCGATAAACCAGCCGTCGCGGGCATTGTAATACATACGCCACTCTCCGTTGAATTCCACAACATGCATTGCATAAACCAGGGCGCGCTTCCAACCGCTGTTTTCCGGTTTTATAAGAGGCTCACCTTCGCAGAGCTTCCAATCGTAACCATCCGAAGATTTAAGCAGACGAATTTCGGAACGAGAATGACCATCTTTGTCCCGATAGATTCCGTTGTTGAATGCATACCATCCGTGGTTTTCGCCCGTAGGAGGAATAATCTTCATTGAACCGGCGCCCATGTTGCGGAAATAAGGATCAGGCGAAGGCCCGATCAGCGGTTCAGGACGCTTGATGTAAGGCCCTTCGATGCAATCCGACTCCGCGACACCGATGTACAGAGGTTCGAAGAAAAGACAGTCCCGCAGAAATACCCAGCTGGCGGAATAATAAAGGCGAAACCTGCCGTCGAATTTTATAAGACATGGATTTCCGTTTGTGGCCATGGGACCTTTGCGCTCCCATTTGAGTTCTGGCGCGGAAACAACCGCGGCTTCGCTCCAGTTGACAAGATCGGTGGATTTTCTGATCGCAATGACAGAACGGCGAATTGAAGCCGGTTTTTCGTAAAAAAGGTGGTAAACACCGTTTTCGAGAAAAACGTATGGGCGAATTCCTATGAATAATTTTTTAGCCACCCGTTCCCAACTTACGCCATCATCGGAAACGAAGTGCTGTATTCCCTGAATAATGGCATTAGCAAAAAGATGCCATTTTCCGTCAGGCGTTTTATCGGGCGTCAGGACAGAAGGATCGGCTACCATCCAGTCGGGTTTGATCGGATTTATCAGCGGGTTCTGCGGATGGTCTGTCCATACGGCATTTTCGAAATTCATCTGTTTCTCCGGCGACAGTTATCGAATAATTCTGAAAAGTCGCGACGAGCGGCGCGGAACTTCGCCGAAATCGAACAGTTCATCTCTGGATTCAACACGTTCTCCGCTCCAGACATCCTGCAGCGCACACCCGCACAGAGTGGAATCTTCAACATAGTCCGAGAAACGCAGGCTGCGCTTTTCGGCGTTGTCGCTCATATTGAAAACCGCCAGATATCCTGCGGTATTGTACACGAATGCCGGGAACTCGCGCTCCATGATGTCCAGCGCCCATGTTCGGCCCTTATCACACTTGCGCACAATTTCATCCGCCGAGGCCATAAGTTCCCAGGTGCGCTCCGGCAGCGCCGAAAGCTTGTCCGAGATTACATACATGCCACCTGTTATGACAATAGCGTTTGCAAGCGTCATGCGTTCGTTCTCTGAAAGACGAGTGTCGGTGTCCCGCAGCATAAGACAATCCGGATCGTTTATCCACAACATGCGGTGCATCTGGCTGCGGGTGATTATGCTTCGGATTGCAAATTTAGTGCATAGAGCATGTGGGTCGTTGGTGATGTTATAGCGGTATTTGGCAAACCAGAACGGCGCGACATCCGGCCCGATGCGCATTGCCTGTACTTTTCCGATGGCGGGAAACAATGGACAGCCGCAACCGAGAATTACGATATCCGGCCCGGCGGCTTCGCGAATAATGTCGAAGCCGAGCTTTAAACGTTCTGCCGGCGAAAGCGATTGATCGTATGCTTTTCCTTGGAGTGTTGCACCGAACAGAAAATCGAGTTTCAGATATCTGAATCCGAATTCGTGGACAATGCAGTGCACCACGTTTCGGAGGTATTCCTGAAACTCAGGGTTGGTCGTATCAAGTCCATGAATGCTGCCGAAAACGCTCCATAAAGGGTTCCAGCCCGCCCAGACCGGCTTGCCTTTTTCATCTTTCAGGAACCAGTCGGGATGCTCCTTGAAGAGTTTGGACTTCGCCAGAGCGAAAAACGGTGCCATCCATATTCCAGGAACAAAACCGGCAGTTTTTGCTTTTTCTGCAATGGCCTTCAGGCCGCCACTGAATTTTTCATTGATAGAGAGCCAGTCGCCCACTGCGGTCTGATAACCGTCATCCAGTACGAAGTATGTCCAGTTCACGCCGCGTCCGGCGGCAGTTTCGATGTTTTCGACAATATCCTGC
>JAKQSH010000444.1 GCA_029570245.1 Deltaproteobacteria bacterium
ACCGCAGCAAGCTTATCTTCACGCCGACGCTGGCCGGTCGTTATACTTTCGAACTTCAGGTTTCCGCACTCGGCGTTCTTTCTGATGCAATCAGAAAAACCGTATATGTTGAAACAGATGCCGATGCCTTGCCGGTTGCCAACGCCGGAGTTGACCTGACTGAAAGCATGGTGTTATACAGCACAACACCAAGAACCGAATACGCTGAAGTCATTCTCGACGGAAGCGCATCACTTGACCCGGACGGAAAAACGCTAACTTATTCGTGGGTTCAGACCTACGGAAATCCTGTACTGCTTGATAATCCTAAATCTGCTTCGCCGAGTTTCATCAGTTTCTCCACCGGTCTGTTCCAGTTCGAACTCACAGTCAAGGACGGTAAACTGTATTCAAAACCGGACTATGTATGGGTGGTTGTTTCAAAATCCGGAAACACGGTTCCGGTAGCGACGATAGCCGAACATAATCTTAACCGAGCAATACCGATCAGCCCCGGATTCCCGGTAACGCTCGACGCCTCTGGCAGCTTCGACATAGACAGCGAACCGCTCACTTACCATTGGAACCAGATTTCCGGCCCTCCGATTCCTCTTTTCGCCGATTATGATTCGGCACTGCCGACCATCAGTTACACAAATCCGATAGCAACGGTGCTGCCGGATGTTCGCGATATGATATACAAATTTCTCATGTGGGTGGATGACGGCAACCAACCTTCACTGCCTCTCGAAATCTCCATCCGCGTGCTTGAGCAGCAGAATTCCCCCCCGCTCTGCGTAGTGGCGGAAGATCAGCTCGAAAGCAAAGTCGGCGAAGAAGTCACGCTAGACGGCTCGCCGTCACAGGACCCCGACCCGGACGACACCATGACATACATCTGGACACAGCTTGACGATGAAGGCGATGGTCCGCATATAACGATTGTAGATTCGGACAAGGCTGTCGCGAAAGTCACGCCGATTCAGGGCGGAAAATACGTTTTCCAGCTCAACGCCTTCGACAATTACGACCAGCAGTGCGCCGATGTCGCCAAAATCGAACTGAACGTCGATTACAACCAGGTGCCGATTGCAAACGCCGGAGAAGATCAGACCGTAAGAGTCGGTCGTCTTGTCACACTTGACAGCAGCAAGTCTTCTGACCCGGACGGACACGAAATAGCGGAATACAAATGGGAAGTTCTGGAAGAAGGCAACACACTCGGTCTTTCGACCGCCGATCTTGAGCCTGGCTCAGACAGCCCGAATCCGACGTTTTCGGCATTCGATCTTGGTGAAGTGACCCTGCAACTCGTAGTGTCCGATGGATTCCCCGGAGGAGAATCTCAGCCGGATACGGTAAAGATCACAGTGGAGTACATTGACGGCGACGAGGAAACCTCTCCGGTGGACGGAGATGAGGATGCCGATACTACCGAAGTAATTGAAACAGAAGAAAAAGGCGGCGGAGGCGGCGGTTGTTCCAGCAGCGGAAATGAAAACGACGCCTTTGTCATTTTAATTATGCTGCTCACTATGGCATCTTTCGTTCGCAGAAAACATGTTTCCTGATTTCACCAACTACAGACCGGTACTGTAAAAACCGGTTCCGGTCTGTTTTTTTCTGTCAGCGGGATACGTAATAAAATATCAAAGGGGAGTTCTAATGGAAAAAGAACGTGTGCTTATCACCGGCGGCGCCGGATATCTGGGTTCGATACTGGTTCCGGCGCTTCTGGCGGATGGATATAACGTAACAGTTCTGGATAATTTCTATTATCGTCAGAACAGCCTGCTTGAGTGCTGCGCGAACAAGGATTTCAACATTATCTGGGGCGACTGCCGCAATGAAGACCTGCTGAAAAAGCTGCTGCCTGAGGCTGATATAATAATCCCGTTGGCAGCGATGGTGGGAGTCCCGGTTTCGAACCGTGACAGAATTGCGACGACAACCGTCAATCTGGGCGCAATTAAAAGCATCATCAACCTGCGCTCCAGATCACAGAAAATTCTGTTTCCGACCACAAATTCCGGTTACGGAATCGGCCAGGAAGGCATTTTCTGCACCGAACATACCGAACTCAAACCGATTTCTCTTTACGGACAGACAAAAGTTGACGCAGAAAAAGCACTGCTTGACGACGGCGACGTAATAACTTTCAGACTGGCAACGCTGTTCGGAATGTCACCACGTATGCGCATAGACCTGCTGGTCAACGATTTCACTCACAAAGCAGTGACAGACAGATATATCGTGCTTTTCGAAGCACATTTCAAGCGCAATTACCTCCACATCCGTGACGCCGCACGGGCATTCATCCACGGCATTAAAAACTGGGATAGAATGAAGAACGAGCCATACAACGTCGGTCTTTCGGATGCAAATCTTTCCAAGAAAGAACTCTGTGAAGAAATTCAGAAGTTCGTCCCGGAACTGGTGGTGCTTGAAAGTGAAATCGGACAGGACCCGGACAAGCGCAACTACATCGTATCCAACGACAAAATCGAAAGCACAGGTTTCAAGCCCGCATACAGTTTGTCCGACGGCATCCTTGAACTTCTGAAGGGCTTCCAAATACTGCACAACAATCAATACGGCAACAATTGACAACTTCTAACATTAAGGAAAACAGTCGCAGATGAACATTATAAGCGGAGACAGAATCGTCGTTACCGGCGCTACGAGTTTTTTAGGCTCGCACGTGATGCCGGCATTGAAGAACGCTTTTCCGCAGGCCGAAATCATCGGGCTGTGTAGCCGGGACTACGACCTGACCAAAGAGCCGCAGGTTGTGAGACTGTTCGAAGACCTTAAGCCGGATTGCCTGATACACCTTGCAGCATATGTAGGCGGCATTCTGGCAAACCGCGATTTCCCGGCGGACTTTTTTCATCGTAACGCGCTTATGACTACACTGGTTTTCCATTATGCAGCCGTATACAAAACCAGAAAAATGATTTTCCCAATGGGGGGATGCAGTTACCCGCACGACGCGAAATCACCAATAAGCGAAGATCAGATGTGGAACGGCTATCCGCAGTCGGAGAGCGCCGGCTACTCAATGGCGAAGAAAATGGGCATTGTGGCGTCCATTTCATATCGCAAACAGTACGGGCTGAACTCCGTAGTGCTGGTGCCCGGCAATCTTTACGGGGAATACGACAACTATCACCGCGAACACTCTCACGTAATACCGGCAATGATAAGACGGTACTTCGAAGCCACACAGAATGGTCTTCCTGAAGTACAGATGTGGGGCAGCGGAAAACCGACACGGGATTTTGTTTATGCCGGAGATGTCGGTGCGCTGTTCCCGTGGTTCGTCGAAAATTACGACAGCTCGGAAATCATCAACATTTCCAGCGGCACCCGCACTTCAATAAGGGAATTGGCTGAAACCATCAAAAAACATACAGGCTACAGCGGCGAAATCAAATGGGATGCAAGCAAACCGGATGGGCAGATCGACAAAATTTTCGATGTATCCAGACTCAAGGCGCTCGGTTTGTCCTGCAATACATCGCTTGATGAAGGTCTGCGCCGAACCGTAGCGTGGTTTGCCGGAAATTACCACAAGGAAGGAGCGATACGCCTGTGAACGTTTTCATACTTGGTGGAAAAGGCTTTGTTGGTTCGGCAATGGTACGCGAAGCAAAACGTCGCGGACACAGCGTGCAGATTATTGATGTGGACGAATATAAATTGTTCGTCGGTCATCA
>JAKQSH010000449.1 GCA_029570245.1 Deltaproteobacteria bacterium
TTTACAATCCGGGCTCCAGCGCTTACGATCTGGCGGGCTGCCTGCTCAAAGACAAGGACGGCGAAAGCTGGACCATCAAATCCGCCGACGGCCCCACTTCGGTTCCTGCAGGCGGTTATCTGCTGTTCTGCCGCAGCAACAACAGCTCGGTCAACGGCGGACTGCCGAACTGTAATAAGGTAGGCTCAACAGAAGTACCGTATCAGCTCGGAAACGGCGACGATGAAGTGATCATCGAATGCGATGGTACGATCATCGACCAGGTGTATTACACCGACGCCGCTTTCCCGGATACCACCGGCAAAAGCATGCAGCTCGACCTGAGCACTTACAACGGAGACAACAATGTCGGAACCAGCTGGTGCGACGCCGTTGACGTGTACAACACCAACGGAACCAGCAGCGATTACGGCACTCCGGGTGCGGCCAACAAGGAATGTCCTTAACGGAATAAAATGAACCTCAATAATCGCAACAGCGAAGGGCGACGCCTCTACAGGGCGTCGCCCCTTCTGTCAATCCTTCCGCTGCTGCTGCTCATTGCGGCCTGCTCGGCGGAAGGCAACGACGTGCGCTATCCCGGACAGGACCTGCGCATGACTTTTCTGCACACCACCGACACGCACTCGAAAGCTCTGCCCTTCACATACGTCCCTACCATGGGAGACGAGCAGCTGGGCATCAAGCTGTGCGAGGGTGTGGAGCTTTTATCGGACTGCCGCCAGTGTCTGACGTACAACGAAGGCATTGTCAGCTGTCCGGAGTGTCTCAGTTTCAACGACAACGAGCTGGCTCTTACGGAAAGGGCGCCGTGCAAAAGGTGTCTTGAAGAAGATTTCAACGAAAGTCGCTGCCGCGAATGCATGGAGAACGTGCGTACTGCAGAATCCTGCTCCGACTATACTTTCGGAGGCGCAGCGCGGGCGGCTTACATAATCAACACCGAGCGCGAACGGGCCGTGCGTTCGGCCTACATAGATTCAGGCGACTATTTTCAGGGCGCACCGATCTTCAACCTTTTCCGTGGAGAGGCAGAAGTGCGTGTGCTTTCGGCCATGATGCCCGACGCCGTGGCGCTGGGCAACCACGAGTTCGACCCCGGAGCCAAGCGTCTGGCGGAGCTGATGAACAAGTGGCGCGCCTATCCGCTCCTGAACGCGAATTATCTCTTCGAAGACCCGGATGCTGAAGGCTCGCTCGAAATGGCGCGGGCCGTAATGCCGGTGACAACTAAGAATTACGACGGAATAAAAATCGCGTACATCGGCCTGGGCAACGTACACTCGCTTACTTCACTGGGAACTTCCGGCAACAGCATGCGCGTGCGTGCCCTCGACGAAATCGAAGTGCTCGAGTCCTGGGTGGGCCTGATGCGCGGACAGACCGATCTGATTGTCGTCGTTTCGCATCTGGGTGTTTCGTCCGACATGGAACTGGCGGCGCGCGTTCCGGGTATCGACATTATCTTCGGCGGTCACGACCACGTCGTGATAATGCCGCCTGCCGAAGTCATCAACCCCGAAGGCAAAAAGACTCTGGTGGTGCATTCCGGCACGAACTACAAAGTCGTCGGCAAGCTCGACATAGTGGTGCGTGACGGCGAGATCGTCGCGCACGAATACAGCGCCATTCCGGTTTATGGCCGTACTGTGACGCCTGCTGACGAACTTGAGAACTTCGGCGAAGAGAATCAGGCCGGATATACGCCCGGCCAGCGTCTTTACGAAGACGAAATCGTTTCTAACATTCTGTACAATTACGAATACGAACTGCAACAGGCTCAGGACCTGACGCGTGTTTTAGGTGTGGCGTCAACCGACCTGCCGCGTTACGGCGAAGGCGATTCGGCGCTGGGAAACCTGGTGGCCGACGCCATGCGCGCCCGTCGCCGTGTGGAAACCGACTTTTCGGTGACCAACTCGCTGGGCATCCGCGCCGATATCGACGCCGGAGAAATAACGCTGAACAAGCTCTACGAAGTTTTCCCGTTCGAGAACACCGTCACAGTCATGCAGATTTCAGGCGCCGAGATAAAGGAGCTTTTCGATTTCTCAGCCGGACGAACTGCAGCTTACGGCTGCAAGTCGCAGATTCAGATTTCCGGCGCGCGCGTCGAAATGGACTGCTCGCGGCGTGCGGCGCGTTACGTGGAAATCAACGGTCTGGTGGTAGTGCAGGACTACACTTTGATGCAGCCGCATGTTGTGTTTTCGCTGGCCACCAACGATTACATCGCCAACGGCGGTTCGGGTTTCGACATACTGGAACGCAATACAACCAAGGTGGACACTTCGATCTCACTGCGTGACGTTGTCATGGAGTACATCGAAGACAACAGTCCGATTGAGGCCGTCGAAGATGGCCGCATAACGCTGCTGGAATAGGAGAAAGCGCCATGATGAATAAAATCAGCATAGCTGCGCTGCTTCTTGCGTTGTGTCCGCTGCTTTTAACCGGCTGTCCTGATCGCAGCGCCCCGGCCATGCACGAAGGTCTTACCAGCTTCAAAGTCAGCGTGACATCGGAAAGCGGCTCAAAAAAAGAACGGCTCAACACCAACGGCGATTTCGACCTGACCGTAACCGTAAAAGCGCTGGATGAAACCGGCGAGCTTATGAAGGACTACGACGGCGTGGTGCGTTTCAAAATGAAGCCCGGCCTTTTCTCGGAGCGTTGCGAAGGCGATCTGCACCTTGATGACGATCCGGGAAGCGTGGAAGTCGAAATGAAAGACGGCCAGCTCAAGGATCAGAAACTCAGCGTGGTGCGCTCGTGGGGCGATGCCGTGGTGTGGGTGGAAGATACCGAAACTCTGGTTACCGGAGTTTCACAGACCGTTTATCTCAAGCTTCCGACGCTGGCCGGTGTTCAGCGCCCGGCACACAGCCGGGCAGTGATCGAGTCTTCGTATGCCGACCTGTGCGTCGCATACGAACAGCTTGATCTGGCTCCGCCTCCCGACAACTCGCCCTGGCAGTACAATTCGGTATATTTAAGCAAAGCGCCGCTGGTGGTAACGCATTCGCAGATCGGCGGATTTTTCGTCACCGATCTCAATGAGCCGGAATTCGGCAACATCTACGTTTACACCCGCGGCATTCCGCGCCTCAAGCGCGGCGACCGTCTCTTGTATCTGTCGGGCAGCATAACGGAATTCTACGGCCTTACCGAACTGTCGTTTCCGGCCTATGCGGTCGATTGCCACAATTACACCATGCCCGAACCCAGACTCCTGAACACTTATCTTCTGGACTGTGCTCAGGAAATGGAAAAGTACGAAGGCGGTCTGGTGCGCATGGAGAACATCAGCCCGTCGGCCACCATCGACGAAGAATCGTATCTCAACTACGCCCAGTGGCCGGCTTACGCCCCTGACGGCGCCATGATCACGCTTTCGACCGAAGCCGCCATGCCCGGCTTCGATCCGCGCCTGCCCGAAGCGCAGAAGCAGACCTTCAAGTCCATAACCGGCATACTGCGTCAGCACTACAGCGCCAATCCGGAATGGATACTGGTGCCGCGCGACGCCTGCGACATAGAATGCGATTTTGAGATCGAAGGCTACAAGTGCGAACGTCCGGCGGATTGCGATGCAGCACAGCCCGCCACCGACTGCGAATAGAAAACCTCATGCGGATTGCAGGAGTTGAAATGAATATCAGAATAACAGTTCTTACAATGGCGATATTGATGCTGTGTTCTTCGGTGCTTACGGCTCAGGAAAGCGCAGGCAATGAAGACGAGCTTCTGACCGATCCGGGAAGCGAGCTTACCGGCGAGGACGAAAGCCCCGCCGAGCCGCAGCCAGCAGTCGAACCGGCAGCGGCCGAAAACCCGTCGGCTCCGGCTCCAACTCCGGCTCAGACGGAGATTCCTGCGGAAGAAAAATCCGCAGAACCGGAAGCCGAAGACGACATGCAGTTCACCGAAGAAGAACTCAAACAGGTTAAAGATGCCGTTGGTGAAGATTCCATCGGCGGCAACGACTGGTCGGACTTTCCGGCGGTGCGCCTGAACTTCGTTTTCTCCGACGACAACATGATGGACAATTCGGAGTTTTCGCCGGCGGCGGATATCGGCCCGCGCAACAGCCAGGACTACTCGCAGTCGCACCTTGTTCTTTACAAGCGCGCCGACGGCTACTGGAAGGGTCTGCTGACCGAAGCTGCACTGGTTCTCAAGTTCAAGCTCTACACCGACTCAACCGGCTCCACCGGAACCGGCATCGGCGACGACGGCTCGTACGTCAAAATCGGTTACATCTTCGACTACAGCGGCAAGCGTCAGACTCAGCTCGATATAACCGGCTTCCCCTTCGACGCAGACGCTTTTCTGCTGGGTTATCACTACAACCTGACCTGGGCGGGTGAAAGTTCGTTTCCGCAGAACGGCGACTCGGTGCCGGGCCTGCGTGTTGGCTTCGAGCATCCGTGGTTCTATGTTTTCGCCGGAATGAAGACGCACCGCCAGCCGATCAAAGACAAGCTCAACACCGAGCGCGTGCCTGTCGAAACCGTTTTTGCAGGGCTTTTCGGAGCCGGTCTGCGTCCGCTGCCGGTGCCGGGACTGCTGATCGAAGCCAACGGAGGCGTTATTGAAAAGGGCGACAACCCTCTGATGCCGGAAATCGAAGGTCAGGAAGACCGCGACGACATTCTGGCCTGGGGTTCTTCGGCGCGCGTCAGCTACAACTGGGGCATGCCCATCAGTGAAGCCATGGACATGAATCTGTGGCAGAACGATCCGCGCAATCGTCTTAAAGCCAAACCCGGCGACGTTTACGAAGCCAGACGCATTTCATTCCTGGTTTCGGGCGAATTCAACTTCCTGTCCGAAGCTCTGCAGGACCCCGACAAGGAAGACGGCACCAAACCTTTCAACGCCATGGCGGGCATGCTGCAGGCCAAGTTCAAATACGATTATCTGCGTACTCACCTGGACTTCATGTATCGCAGCCTCGAATTTCTGCTTTTCAACACGCCGGGCTTCATTCCCTTCGAGGCCTTCCCGGCTTCGGTGGCCAAGCGCGACGAAATCTCAGCCGAACTGGCGGTAGATTATCACATCAGGAAGGCTCATCTTACCCTCGGTCTTGCAGGCGGCATGAAGATTCCAGCCACTTACAAAGGCGCATCCAACATCAATCAGACAGCAGTAATAAAAGACCGCTCCGACACGGCGGCCTTCCTGAACGCTTTTGACCGCAACGTCGAAATCCTGCCGGAAGGCAAGAGTGCAGCCAACATTTACAACGCGCGCTTCAACCTGCAGTTCGATCTTTCAGATTACATGTCGATGCTGCTTGAGCTGAGCTACGTCAACGACGGCAACAAGACCAAGCTGGCCGAGTCGGAAGAAAACTCGAAGCTGCTGGTCAAGAAATTCGAAGATTCCAACGTGATCAACATGCTGGGCATAGCCGCCATGATCCGTGCTCACTTCTGAAAACGGCGCCCGATATCTGCTGAAAAAAAGCCGCCTCTGAAAAGAGGCGGTTTTTTTGTATGGTCGCGGATTCCTGAGATTCTGAAAGCAACAAAGAGAGCGCAGCCGTCAGCCTGTCGATTATTCGCTGTCGGTACACATTTCCTCATCCTTGTACCAATCCAGTGTGCAGAGATCGAAGAGAATTACGTCGGAGCCGACTTTAATTGTTGTTTCGTCAGGGTATGGGAAGCGTAACTGATCTGAATATATCAGCCATCTGCCTGATGCGCGTGGCGCAAATTGCCCACCAACTACGGTTTCATCCGTTATCTTTATGGTTTCTTCTCGGTCAAGATCACGAATTCTTATTCTTGCACCCTCATCCCAGAATAATCTCTGGCCGTCAAGAAATGGTCTGGCGGCTTGGCCTGTCGTCTCTATTTTCTCCTCTTTACCTTCGGAGAGTTTGTACAGAATCAATTCGGTCGGTTCGACGCCTTCAGGCACATCATCAAGAATATTTCCCCAGGCGGCATAGGTGTCATTAACGACCGGATACAATCTGTTAATCCGGGATTCCTGAGACTCGGGCGCGAGAATGGAGTGAGCGCCATTTGAAATATCATAAAGCCTTATCTCACGGTTTTGCGTATTTGAATCAGCATTCGACCAGATAACATATCGGTCAGTTACGTAAGGACTGTTGCGATATTGCCCCATGCTATCATCGGTTATTATCGAGAACTGCTTTGTATCCAGATTCAATAGGGCGATTTCGCCTTCCTGCTCCCATACCGCATTGCCACCTTCTGCCTGAATCTGCATCATGCCGATTGCTTCTCCCGTAAACGATCTCAAATTTCGGTACAGTTTTTTCTCTATGTCTATTTCAAATATATCCCAGGAAGATTCATCAACTTTATGGCCTGCGGTGTAAATCCTTTTATTTTCTATGGTTACATTATAACAGAGGTTCACCATTTCATCCGGGGCGTCCAGTTCCTCACTCCAGTTGTTGGCGATATCGTACAGAAACAATCTTCCCGATGCGCTGTGACACCAGACGGCATAGTTGCCTTCAACATCTGCCAATCCAACGATTCCGTCTGCTATGCTGAACTGTGAAAGACGTTTTTCGCCAGCTTTAAGCTTGTCCGACCAGGCAGGGTCGTCTTTCAAGTAGCCGCGCACCGTGTCGTAGCGTAATTCGTGCCAGCCTTCAGGCGTCGTTTCAACCGGCCATGGACGATCACATCCTTTAACACCGCCATTGACTTTATCCGTGCATTTCACGCACCACATGTTGTCCGGGCCACCGCAGAAGCCGTAGCCGTCGGCGGCGCTGTGGCGCGAGACTTTCTCCATGCCGTCCGCACAATCGAATTGCACGCAGCCGTCCATCCAGCCCAGCATTTCACAACGCACCGGGCCGTCGCCTTCGCAGGAATTCAACTCATAATCGTAGTCGATGTCCTCTTCGGTATCAGCATCGCCGTCAGTTCCATCTAGCAGACATTCTGTGAAATCGCTGTTGGCGTGGTAGCCAGAATTACAGAAGCAATACGGTTCACCGTTTTTACGCTTAAGGCATTCGCCGTGCAGCGAGCAATCGAAGTCATTGCATGGATCGGAGTCGTCGATACATTCACCGCCGGCGCATTTCAGGCTGCCGCAATCTTCATCAAAAACCCACTGGCCGTCAGCGCTGCATTGAGAGACTTCATTGCCGACACATGTTTTCTCGCCGGGCGTACAGGTCGTATCGCCATCGCCATTGTCGCCATCGGCATCGCTGTTTTCTCCGCAGGCGCTGAAGACAAGGGCTGCCGATATCGACAATAACGACAAAAAAGCCCATACTCTACCCATTGCATCCCGTTTAAGGTTCATTGCGACTCCACGAGTAATCTGTCACGAAATAATATTATGAGAATGATAACCGATATGGCGACATTGTCAACTGCGGTGCGGAGCTTTTGATTGTTCGGTGTCGGCGCGGACTATCGAGTCCAGTTCTTCCCAGCGGGCGTAGAGTTCGTCGGCCAGCGCACGGGCGGCTTCAAGGCGTGCGTATTCTTCCTGAACCCGTTGCGGGTCGGTGGCTACCGCCTCATCTTCAAGGCGCTTTGCGGCCTCTTCGGCTGCAGCCTCCGCCTCCATGATGCGTTCCTCAAGCGTGGCGTATTCGCGTTTTTCCATATAGGTCAGGCGGCGCTGCGCTTTGCGTTCCTCGGTTGCTGTCCCGGTGCGTTTCACTGAGGTGTTCTGCTGCGAAGTGCGACGATCCGCGTTGAGGTGCTCGATCCACTGCGAATAGTCGGCCACCAGTGCGTGACCGCCTTTGCCGTCCAGCCCCAGCATCAGGTCGGAAAGCTGATCCAGCATGTAACGGTCGTGTGTCACCAGAATGACCGCGCCGGGAAAGTCTTTGAGGTTCTGCTCCAGAATTTCCAGCGTCGGCAGATCGAGATCGTTGGTTGGTTCGTCCAGCAGCAGCACGTCGGCGGGAACAAGCATGAGGCGCGCAATGTGAATGCGGGCCTGCTCGCCGCCCGACAGCTTTCCCACCGGGGTTTCGAGCTGGCGCGTGTCGAAGCCGAAACGGCGCGCCCATCCGGCGACGTGAATCTGACGCTCGCGGAATATTACGGTGTCGCCATCGGGGCAGAGCGAGCGCGCCAGACTTTCATCGGGGTCAAGCACGGCGCGGTGCTGATCGAAATAGGCCACACTCAGATTCTCGGCTTGTGTAACGACACCGGAGTCGGGCGCCAGCTTTCCGAGAAGAATTTTAAGCAGCGTTGTCTTGCCGGAGCCGTTGCCGCCCACCAGCCCCAGACATATTCCGGGTTTAAGCAGCAGGTCGAGATTTTCGAAGAGCAGGCGTCCGCCCATGCTTTTTGAAAGTCCCTCTGCCACGATAAGGCGCTTCGTGCGCCGCCCGCTGGCGCTGAAATCTATATCTGTCGAAGTCCGGCGGTTGCGGCTGTGCATGTCGGCCAGATCGGCGATCATCTGCTGCGCCGTATTTACGCGGTGCTGGGCTTTGGTCGAGCGTGCTTTCGCTCCGCGTTTGAGCCATTCGATTTCGTTGCGGACTCTGTTTTCGAAAGACTCCAGCTGACGGGACTGATTTTCCCGGAATTCTTCGCGATATTCCAGAAAACGACTGTAGCCGCCGTCGCACGAAAGCAAACCTTCCGGGTATGACCTGTTGAGTTCCACTATGCGCGTGCAGGCGTTTTCAAGGAACGCACGGTCGTGACTTATTGTTACACAGGCCATGCGGCTTGAGCGCAGCCACTGTTCCAGCCACAGCACGCCTTCGATGTCGAGATGGTTTGTCGGTTCGTCAAGAAGCAGCAGCTCCGGCTCGTCGGCCAGCGCCAGCGCCAGCGCCACGCGCTTGAGCCAGCCGCCGGAAAGCTGCGAGATTTTCTGCTGCGGATTGGTGAAGCCCAGACGGTTGAGCGCCACGGCGGCGCGCAGCTCGCGTTCGTGCGGACTGTCTTGTACTTCGTCGCCTGTCAGCGGCGGGCGCATCAGCAGAACCTGCTCAACGGTAAGATCGGGTGCGAAAACCGGCACCTGCGGCACGACGCAGAGGCGCAGGTTTTTCTTGCGCGCCACCGTTCCGCCGTCGGGTTCTTCGTAACCGGCCAGCAGGCGCAGCAGCGTGCTTTTTCCGACGCCGTTGGCGCCGATTATGCCGATGCGGTCGCCTTCGTGCACGTGCAGCGAAACGTCGTCGAAAAGTCTGTTGTTGCCATATGACATGGCGACGTGATTCAAACTGGCAAGATGCGTCATGTAGAACTTTCCGTTTGCGTTCTCAATACAGGCGCCCTAAAGCGGCGCGCTGCCAATCAGGCGGTCTGTAAGTATAACAATCGGGCGGGGATGTCAATAGGGAGGCTGCTGCTGCGCATTATGACGTTCCGGGCCGACAATATCCGGCGTTCAGCATGCCTTTCAGAGTTTGCCTTTCAGCATTTCGCTTATGCACAAACGACCGTAATCGCGGAACATCATGTACACGCTGCGGAAATCGAGGTTGCTGAAAAAGTTGTCGGCCAGGCCGGTCGGCAGCATGAAGGGTATCCAGCCGCGCGCATATTCAAGCATCCAGGCATGATCCTTGACGCAGTAGCCTTTCGAGCGCCCGCGCTCCAGCAGGGCGGCGTCGCCGGGACGGAAAACGGTCTTCTCGAAATCGCCTTCGTAATAGGTCCACATCTCGCCGTCAATCATAAAGTCATGTACGTCCGCGCTGTAGCGCCCGGAATGTCCTTCGGTGCCGATTGGGGTCCCGAAGAGAATTATGTATTCGGACAGCGAAGCGTGAAGCAGCGTCAGCTGGCCCAGTGCGCCACAGGCCGTGTTGAAAATCCAGTTGGGCTTGCGGTTGATGTGCCCCGGATACGTCGCGTCGAGCTGATCGGTGATGTAGGCGAAGCTTTCGGTAAGCGGCATGCCAACGCTTGCGCGCGCTATTTCGTGCAGTCTGGCCGGATCGAACATATACATGTCTGGCGTCCTTTAACAACAGGGTTGATTGTATTCGTCAATATATCTGATCGCGCACAAGCAGCCGGATGCGGGCGAGCAGCTTGTCGAGGCTAACATCGGCTGCGTGCTTATGTAAAGAAATCATTGAAGTTTCCGCCTTCGCTCCGCATGAATTTTCTTGCAACTGTTGTGCGATGTGAGATAATCAATTATATGAAGTCATTTTACCGGTATCATGTTGCAAACAGGGGTACGGCATGAAAAATTTGCAGGCGATATTCCCGCTGATTTCAGCTTTTGCGCTGTTGGTATGGTTTGCAGCCTGTTCGGCGCCACAGAGCAGCAATGCAGGTGCGGATTTTAAGGCGGATTCGGGCGGAGATTCGGACTCCGGTGAGATTGAATATGTCGAAGATGTCGAGAATATGTCTGAGCATGATGACACCCCGGCGCCGGACGGCGACGAGAGTTATTCATGTGAAGGAGTGTGTTGCGTTGATTGCAATGGGGAAGGCTGTATTGAAGGTTGTGAGAACGACGGCACCGAGTGTGATGAGTATGAAGATTGCAGTTGTTTTGTCGAAGGTATGAATGATGGATATGGAGCATCTTATACTGCGAAAGACGGCAACTGTGACGGTACG
>JAKQSH010000450.1 GCA_029570245.1 Deltaproteobacteria bacterium
TTGAAGAAGAACTAAAGACGATTGCCGGACGCGGCATTCGGGTGATTGGTCCCAATTGTTTTGGAATCTACTGCCCGAAATCAGGACTCACCATGCTGCCCGGCCCGGACCTTTCGCGAAAGCCGGGAGGCGTGGCCGTACTTTCACAGAGCGGCGGCCTTTCCATAGACTTCGGTTATATGGGAAAATGGCGGGGAATACACTTTTCAAAAGTCGTCAGCTTCGGCAATGGTTGCGATCTTCGAGAAACAGAGATGCTTCGCTATCTCCGTCATGATTCTCAAACAAAAGTAATCTGCATGTATGTCGAAGGCGTTGCCGACGGCCGTGATTTTTTCATCGCCCTCAAGCAAGTAGCTGCGGAAAAGCCCGTCATTGTAATAAAGGGGGGCCTTTCGGAATCGGGCAGCAGGGCGGTGGCCAGCCATACGGCATCGATGGGAGGGACGAGAGCCATTTGGGAAGCCGCGTTGCGTCAATGTCATATTACCCAGGTGGAAAATCTCGAAGAAATGAGCGATGCAGCCTTGGCTTTCTCACTGTTGCCGATGCGCGAATATAAAGGATGTTCCGTCATGGGCGGCGGCGGCGCATTAGGGATAGCGGCGGCGGATGCGGCAGAATGCTTTGGAATCAGAGTCCCGAGCCTGAGAAATGATTTACAGGCGGCAATTCTGGACGTCCTGCCCAAACCCGGCTCCAGCGCCACCAATCCGATAGATATTGCCAACCCTTATGTCAGCCCTAAATTCATCGGCGAGATT
This sequence comes from Deltaproteobacteria bacterium, assembly GCA_029570245.1. GTDB lineage: Bacteria > Myxococcota_A > SURF-8 > SURF-8 > SURF-8 > JAKQSH01. Next base: position 765 of record JAKQSH010000450.1, read on the forward strand.
CTTCTGCATGCTTCCCGAGATGAAAATGTTGACTTTCACATTGTCATTCAGCTTTTGTATCATTACAAAGCACTGCAGTTGGCGATGGGTAATGTAAAACTGAGTGACATTACGCCCTACAAAGAACTGGCAAAAGTCTGCCGCGAAGCAATGGATATTGGAAAAAAACCGGTCATGCTTATTCTGCCGAATGTCAGGCAGGATGAAGATGACATTGAGATCGAAAAAGTCAACCGGGAAACCCGCCGTTTGTTTACTGAAGCAGGAATGCCCGTTTTTGACAATGTAAAGAATGCTTTCAGCGCTGTTGCTGCGGTTTCCAGATATTACCGGTCCCGCTGACAGAATTAAGATTCTGTTTTCTGTTGCCGGACATGTTGGCCTTATATCTAAACAACCGTACTATTATAAACGATCGGCGCTAAATGTATCGCAGGCGCCGATATTGCCCTGTTCGAAGCCGCGTTGAAACCAGCTGACCCGCTGCGCCGAACTTCCGTGCGTGAAGCCGTCCGGCACCACGTAACCCTGCGTCTGTTTCTGGATGCGGTCATCTCCGACGGCGCTGGCGGCATTCAGCCCTTCTTCAACATCGCCGGCTTCCAGAATATTTCTTTTCTTGTCGGCCTGATGCGCCCACATGCCCGCGAGGCAATCCGCCTGCAACTCCATCTTGACGGATAACTTATTGTTTTCGGATTTCCCTGCCTGCGATTGGAGCTCGCGAACCTTTTCGGAAATACCCAAAAGCGTCTGCACATGATGGCCTACTTCATGGGCAATAACATACGCCTGGGCGAAATCGCCGGATGCGCCGAAGCGTGAATGCAACTCCTCAAAGAAGGCAAGATCAAGATATACCTTATGATCGCCCGGACAATAAAAAGGCCCCACGGCCGAATCAGCCATACCGCAGGCGGAGTCAACAGCCCCGGAAAAAAGAACCAACCGGGGTTCCTCATACGTTTTCCCCGCTTGTTGAAACGTATCATTCCAGACATCTTCCGTTTCCGCCAGAACCACTGCCACAAAGTTGCGCATATCGTCATTGGCGGCTGTGGTTGCGCTTTGTTCAACGGATATGGAGGAAGGCTGTGTGTTCTGTTCCACGACCTGTAAGATTGAACTCGGATCGACGCCCATTAACATACTGATGACCACGACGGCCACCAGACCCAGCCCGCCGATGCCGCCGACCTTTGCGCCGCGGGAAATCGACATTCCTCTGCGGTCTTCCACGTTGTCGCTCTGCCTTTCGCCTCTCCAACGCATTGTTCTTCTCCTTTTTCGGGTTACGTCAAGGATAATAATTATGATTACAGTCCGGGTGACCGGACTCAAACATTATGCTTTGCATGTCAGTATAGGAACAAGGTTTTCGGCTGTCAAGACAATTCATCCTCGTTGATTTCATTGGAGAAAACAGTCATCAATCAACCCGATGCGGACATGCTTATGCTTCTGGAAATATATCCGGAATTATTCAGAGAGGGGTTGACGAGCAGACCGCGGAAATTAGACCGCAATCTGCTCGCAGCCTTTGTTCTAATGCAGTCTTTCTTCAGACAAAAACAAATGATCTGTCTCGATTTCCACCAGCGCTTCAAAAAGCTGCCGGATCCGCGGATGATCCGCTTCAACGGCTGACTGTCTGTAGAATTCGATAGCCCGTGTTTCTCTTGCGTGGGACTCTTTCAGATTCTCAACATTTTCCATGTGGCAGGTCTCGTTTCCCGGAGGCAAAGCGTCCAGTTTGAGAATCTTCCGCCAGATAGACGCATGCTCCGCTTCAATCTTGCCCAGCGCCTTGAACAAAATCTTTCCTTCGGGATCATCGGTTTTGCCGGCAGCGCACGAATAAAACGTCGCGTTGCTGATTTCCACTTTCAGCGCATGTTCGGCATTGGCCCGATCCTTTGCGCTCAGAGGCACATCAAAGTTCACGACCGCCTCTTTTGCCTCCATAATATATTCCATGTGAGCGCCGCAGAACGGGCAGTTCGCCGGAGGACTGGCGCCGATATAAGCGTCGCCGCATATTATGCATCGGTATAATTTGACCATATGTTCTCCTTTTAAAATGATGATTTAGCTTTTACTTACGCTTTCCACAGGCCGTGAAGATTGCAGTATTCGCGCGCCGTAATACTGGCTGCTTCGATGGGGAAAACCGCCTCGGGCGCCTGGCCGGGTGCTAAATACTGGCGGTAGATTTTACCGTCCGCGATGACTTCAATCCATTCGATGTAGTGCTTTTCTTCCATGGGATGGGCCACGCTGCCAACGGTCACCTTGACACCGCCGGCCACTTT
>JAKQSH010000452.1 GCA_029570245.1 Deltaproteobacteria bacterium
CGATGACCAGAGCGATGGCCGATACGAATGCAAACGCCAGAATCATCTTCATACCGATTTTCAAGTTTGACATTTCCTTTTTCTCCCCTTCTTAGAGATTTATATGTGCAGTTAACGTCGCAAAAAAACGACAGGTTTTTCATTCTGTGTGTTTCCCGAAAATTCAGACAAAAAAGCACACAAACACCTCTGTTCATAAAACTGCCGATATCGCCGTCTTCAGTTGCTACGGTCGATCACTTGTATATTTCAGATGCCCCAACTCTGCTGCTCGAAAATTGCGGCGTTACTGTAGCCGGAATTCGCCCCTGAAGCCTGCCGCCTCCCTTGTTGATATTTAATGCCGGAAGGCTGTTCGAGCTTTTGTATGACGATATTACGAATTGAACAAAAAGATGTAAATTCTGGTAAATGGGTAATAATACGGAAGGAAAAAGGGTATATCCGTATGACGGAAAATGATAACGGAGACGGAATTTCTATTTTTTCACGCCTGCCGACGGACCGACGACTTCCACTTGTGTGAATTTCTGCTCTTCGCTGCTTATTTCGATTCTGAAATCGTGAAAGTCGGCTATCTGCTTTGCAATTGCAAGCCCCAGGCCGGAACCGCCGGTAAGCTTGGAGCGGCTTTTGTCCACCCGGTAAAAACGTTCGAAAACGTGAGGAAGGTCCGACTGTGGGATACCGATTCCGTTATCTCTGATCGTCAGAGAGAATGAATTCTCCCTGTTGACAAGGCTGATGCTTATTTCTCCGTCGCTGCGTGAGAACTTTACGGCGTTTTCCAGCAGATTCGAAAGCATGCGGTTCAGCAATGCAGGTTCTCCGAGCACCACTGTTTCATCAAGTTCCTGCATTTCGAATTTAAGATTTTTTTCCGCTCCTAACGGAGAAATTTTCTCATATACCTCCAGCAGTACGTCGTCAAGCAGAACAGTGTTGTCTCCTTTGTGTATGTTTCCAGCGTCTGAGCCGGCCAGAAACAGCAGATTGTCGAGAATTTTTATCAGGCAGTCAGTTTCCTGCATAAGGTAGTGAAGCGTCTGTCTGTACTCTTCGCCTGAGCGTTCTTTTTTCAGGGCCACTTCTATTTCGCTGCGCATGATGGTTAACGGTGTCGAAAGTTCATGCGCCGCATCGCCGGAGAACCGTTTGATCTGAGTGAAAGACTGTTCAAGTCTGGCTATCATTCCGTTGATGGTGCCGGCCAGTTCTCCGATTTCGTCGCTGTCTCCCAGAGCATCCACCCGCAGCGAAAGATCATCGGCTGTTATGCGTCTTGTGGTATGCACAATGTCGCGTACCGGCCTGAACGCCAGCTTGAAAGACCACGATCCGACCAGGGAAACCAGTACAACCAGGCCCAGAGCCAGCAGCGCGTGCTCCCATATTTCTTTCACCCATATTTCATGCGACAGGTTTTCTCTCAATCCGACAACGTCGGCGGTCATAAAAATAAGCAGTATCAATCCGACCGTTCCGGCGTACCAGAGTGTTAGTTTATGCCTTATTGACAACTTCATTTTTTTCTTTTCCAAGTATGTAACCGCGCCCCCTGATGGTGTGAATAAGGCTCTGCCCGAAGCTCCGGTCAATTTTGTTGCGCAGATGATGGAGATAAACGTTGACGATGTTGGTGTGCGGATCGAATTTAAGATTCCAGACGTTTTCTATAAGTTCACGTTCCGATACTGTGCGTTCAGGGTTGCGCATGAAATATTCCAGCAGTTCGAATTCCTTGGGTGTCAGACTGACTTCCACTTCTCCGTGTTTGAGTGATCTGCTTACCAGGTCGAGTTCCATATTTCCGTAGCGGAGGTTGGCTGCCGTATATTGGCGACTGCGCCGTATCTGAGCATTGATGCGCGCCAGAAGCTCGTAAAACGAGAAGGGCTTCACTATGTAATCGTCCGCCCCCGACGAAAGTCCGGAAACTTTGTCTTCGACCGAGCCGTTGACCGTCAGCATGATTACGGGAGTTGCCTGTCCTTTCTCCCGCAGACGGCGGCACAGGGTTATGCCGTCGATGCCCGGCAGCCTGACATCCAGCAGAATGCAGTCGAAACTTTTACGAGTGGCGGTATTGTAAGCGCTTTCGCCGTCAGCTGCCCATTCGACGGAAAAATTCTCTTCTTCCAGGCCTCTTTTAAGCGTCCTGGCAAGTCTATCGTCATCTTCAACAACAAGCAGCTTCATAAAACACTCTTTCGAGAGAGACTTATATTAAATTACCTCATAATGTTACGGAATGCCTCGAATGTAAATGTTAGTTTTGTGTTCGAAGCGTCTTTCCGGCCGGAAAACGCCGTCAACGGCTTGCTCTTGCCTGTTAACCGGGGAAGAAGCTTTCATTTTCTGGATTGGCCTTCCCTCTCTTCATGCTGTAGAATTTCTGAAGATGCTTGCATTCATATTGACAAGGCCGCTTCTTTTCTCTAAGTTCTGCCCGCGAGGAGTTTGAAGATGAAACCTTTTATTCTTTGCATAGACGGCCCGGCAGGCTCCGGCAAAAGCACTGTCAGCCGCCTTGCCGCCGAAAAACTCGGCTTTGTGTACCTTGATACCGGTGCGATTTATCGCAGTGTCGCACTGGCTGCCGACAGCGGCGGCATCAGCTGGGACGATGGTGAGGCGCTGGGAAGACTGGCGTCAGGGCTTTCCATCGGATTCAGCAAGTCCGGCGGGCGGAATATCGTTCTTCTGAATGGCGAAGATGTTTCTGATGCCATTCGCAGCGAGCATATCAGCGCCGGGGCGTCGCGCGTGGCCCGTCATCCGCAGGTGCGTGCGGCTCTGCTCGATCTGCAACGCAGAATAGGCGCCGCCGGTGATTGCGTCGCTGAAGGTCGCGATGTCGGGACTGTGGTTTTTCCCGATGCGCAGGCCAAGGTTTATCTCAATGCATCCGTATCCGAACGCGCGGCAAGGCGATACGGGCAGCTTACGGCAAAAGGCGAAAAAGTCGAACTGGAAGCAATTGAGAAAGACCTGGTGGAACGCGATCTTATGGACAGTCGGCGCGAAATTGCTCCGCTTAAGCAGGCGGATGACGCTGTAGAGCTTGACACCACCGGCATGACCGTCGAAGAAGTTGTGGCTGCACTGGTGCGACTGGTGGAGGATCGCCGTGAAGCTTAAGTCGATGAGATTCAAATGTCTGTCATGCGGCGAGTGCTGCCGCTGGGGCGGTTATGCTTTTTTGTATCCAGATGATGTCACTCGCATTTCTGAGCATCTGAATCTGACATTGCAGGAATTCATTAACAAATATTGCCGTCTGGTGTTTGTGGAATACAACGAAGACGGGGAAGTCACTAAAATTCCATATCTTATGCTCGGTCGCGGCGAAAACGGCTGCATAATGCTGGACGGAAATCTGTGCTCGATTCATCCGGTCAAGCCTTTTCAATGCGAAGCTGCGCCGTTTCTGGCTGAATTTCTTCTGGATGATGAGGGGGCAAAAGCCTTTGCCGACAATTGTCGCGGCCTTGGGCGGGGGCCGAAATTCGATATCGCAGAGCAGCGTTATCGCCTGTCGGTTCAGAACGACAGAGACGGCGATTATGAAGAATCTCTGGCTGCGCACAACTGGAATCTTGCTGAACTGCTTGGCGTGTCTCTGCCGGAACCGGAAGTCATAGAATCCTGTGGTGTGATAATCGACGATGAAGAGTACAACGAGGATTAATTTGATTGACCATTCAAACCCTGGAGTGTTAAATTCATAGAGCCTGCCTGGTGCGTGATGGGCAGCTGTATTGATTTGCCTGATAGCTTAAAGCCAGGGTTCTACTCTCTGATGTGGAGTGCATCCTTACGGAAGCCGGAAGCGTTACAGCGGAACCCACCTTAATAAAAGGGGGCTTATTCAATCTCTGTTCACACGGCCAAGGCGGGTTTTTTTACTGGGTTCAAGTCTGCGGCATATGTTTTGTTCCGCGTTTACCCGCGCCTTTCGAGGTCAGGAAGGCGTTAAGTGATGAAAGAAAGGTCTGATTGAAGATGACGAATTACAAGGTTGCAGATATAGGTTTGGCAGAGCAGGGCAGGTTGAAGATAGAATGGGCGGAAAGCCGCATGCCGGTTATGATGTCGCTGCGCGAAAGATACGGCAGAACTCAGCCTCTCAAGGGTATGCGCATTGCAGGATGTCTGCATGTAACCAAAGAAACCGCCGTTCTTATCCGTACTCTGGCGGTAGCTGGTGCGGAGATTTCATGGTCGGGCTGCAACCCGCTTTCCACCCAGGACGATGTCGCTGCGGCGCTGGCCGCCGAAGGCTTCCCGGTTTACGCCTGGCACGGCCAGAACGTACAGGAGTTTTACTGGAGCATCGACAAAACTCTCGAATTCAAGCCGACGCTTACACTTGATGACGGTGCAGACCTGATTTTCACCATTCACAACAAGCATCCCGAACTTGCCAAAAACGTAATCGGTGGAACCGAAGAAACCACCACCGGAGTTCATCGTCTGCGCGCCATGGGCAAAGACGGCAAACTGCTTTACCCGGTAATCGCCGTCAACGACGCCGAAACCAAATGGGATTTCGACAACGTATATGGAACCGGGCAGAGTTCCATCGACGGAATCGTGCGCGCCACCAACGTCCTTCTGGCCGGCAAAACTTTTGTCGTGGCCGGTTACGGCCACTGCGGACGCGGCGTGGCTCTGCGTGCAAAAGGCATGGGCTGCAACGTGATCGCCACCGAGGTTGACTCGATTCAGGCGCTTAAAGCCACGCTTGAAGGTGTGCGCGTAATGAAAATGGACGAAGCCGCGAAAGTCGGCGATATTTTCATCACCGCCACCGGAATGAAGGACGTTATTGTAAAGCGCCATTTCGAAAGCATGAAAGACGGCGCCATAATCTGCAATACCGGTCATTACGACTGCGAAATCAACATAAAACAGCTCGAAGAAGTCGCCGAGTCCAAACGCACCATCCGCCCCAGCAACGAAGAATACCGCATGCCGAACGGCAATCGTATTTATCTGCTGGCTCAGGGCCGTCTGGTGAATCTGGCCGCTGCCGAAGGTCATCCGTCCGAGGTGATGGACATGTCCTTTGCCAACCAGTTCCTTTCGATGTGCTATCTGGCCCGTCACGGCCAGGGCCTGGCAAAAGACGTTCACGATATTCCCGGTGGTCAGGACGACGAAGTCGCCATGCTGAAGCTGTCGTCAATGGGCATTTCCATCGACGAACTTACCGACGAGCAGCTGGCTTATCTTAACGACTACTCAGCCGGTACATGATAATAACTTCAAGTCTGAAAAATAAGAGCCGCAGAGATGCGGCTCTTATTTTATGCCTTGTTCAGGATA
>JAKQSH010000456.1 GCA_029570245.1 Deltaproteobacteria bacterium
ATTACAAGGGCAGGGGCTTCTTCCAGCATTGCGTTGCCTTCAAGTTCCGGCGCTTCTTCAAGAGGCAGCAGGTATTCTATTTTCTGTTCAACCCATGTCGGCTGACCACCTCTGATTGCAGTATAAGTATTTTCGTGTTTGACCCCGTATATGCAGGAGAAGTTTCTGCTGCCGGAAAGCGCCGATCTGAGGCTTTTGTTGCTTATCAGTGTTTGTGGAGCCGGGGCGATCTGAACGGCTCCGTCGCCGTAAATCGCTCTTAATTCTGATATGTTCCGCAGTTCTGAAGCGAATTCAAGCAACATACCGGCCTGCGTTGAGAATTCCGGGCCGGAATCTGCAACAATGCGTGCTGTCGCTTCGAGGTTTGCCGCAGCCTGTTTGTATTGCTGCGGTGCTGTTTCGACATAGGCTTTGTTCAATATGACGGCTGAAGAACGATTCAGCATCTCAGCTTTTCCGTGCTCCACGCAGAACAGCGACATCTGGAGGTTTTTTGCACTGTCGCTTACCGGTTGTTTTTTTGCGATAAAAGACAATATCTGCTGTTCTTCCGGCTCTTCTTCTGTTTTTGTATTACGGAAGTCCGCGCTGCGCATTGCCAGCAGTGACAACGGAATTTCTTTCTGCCTGCCTGAAAAGCTGGAAAAATTGCCGAATATTGTTTGTAACCTGTCTTTGAACGCGGTTCTGATCTCGCTGTCGCAAAGATCGCTGTCCCGTCCAAGCGGCAGATGTTCTGCTGCCTTCTCTATTTTCTTCCAGGTATTAAAGCTGTCGCTGAAAAGCGACAATGCCTGCTTTTGATATGTCAGCCATATTTTCTTCAACTGCGGTGTGGTCTGCAGAATATGCATAATAAGGAGCGCCGCCATCCGGTCGTTTCCATCTTCAAGCAACAGCGGATTTTCGCCTGCATACATGCGGGCTTTTTCGCCGGGGGTTCCGTCCTCCTGAGGCAGCAGTGTGCTTAAGAAATCAGATCTTTTCAGCAGTGCGTTCTGTCTTTGGTTCTCGAAAGTGTTCATTCGGATATGAACTGATTTTTCATAGAAAAGCTTGTATTCGTCCTGCGGTTCGTAAAATCGGTGCATTACGGCGAATTCGCTTATTAGATCGCCCAGGGCGGCGTTAAGCGCTTCGTCGCTGTTGCGCCATGCATACAGACGTTCTTCCAGAGCTTTCAGAAATCCGTCTATCAAAGCCTTCTGCGTTTTTTCTATTGTGTTTTCCGCAACTGCGTCTATGGCTGTCCGCTGAGCCATTGCAGCTCCGAACAACAGAAGATCGCTGCTGATAAGCGCTGCTTCGGTTTGGGGATCATCGGCATGTTGAAAAATATTCGCCGGAGCGAGACATTGTTTTTTTTCTGTGGCGTGCAGCTGATGAAAAAACGCCGGCAATACGAATACTGCAATGGATAAAATGATTGCAGCTGCCAGGCGGTTTTCTGTATATGTGTTGACGGAAAGCATATTTGGAGGCATTTACTACGGTTTGGGGTTGATTGTTTTCAGGTCCAGACCTCCGGTATATGCGTACGAGACGAACGCCGAATAGCCGTAGAGGTAAAGTCCTATGGGCTTCGTCGCGTGTATTGTGTGTGCGCCGTCGGAGATTTGAGCCCTGTAGTATTTGTTGTCTACATTTATCCATGTAAAGGTGTTCGAGTCGTAGGTTGTGCTGTCCAGTGTGATGATGGTATCCGGTGGAGCAACCAGCGTCATGTAGTCGTATTTATAGTTCGGCGGAACCTGGAAAATATATTCCTGTCTGAACTGTTGATCCGGTGCCAGCAGCATCATGGCGGGATCACCCGCCTCCGGCGAGCACGCATAGCCGCATTCGATGCAACAGATGTATTTTGTCGGGCAGTCAGCGTCTGTATCGCATGTATCTCCCAGCGTGAACCCTGTAGCGTCCTGACCGGCCAGGAAGTGCGCAACCATGATGGGTTCGGTTGATGTAATGGTGAATGTCTGTGTTGTCGCGAATGTGAACGCCTGTCCGGCATTCAGAATTTTGGGGCTCTGTCCGGTAGGGTCCGGCGAAAATTCTATGCGGGTGCCGGCTACGGCTGCAACTATTTTATAATAATCAAGTTCGCTTCCGCGAGGTTGGGTGCGGACTACGGCGAATTTTTTGCCCCAGGTGTCGATCGGGAACAGCTGATGTTCGAGGTGGTCTGCGGCCCATTGATTGTATGGAATAAAAGTTCCGCGATGTCCGCCGTAAACGGCGACTTTTTTGTCTGCTACGATTTTTGTACCTGAAAGGTCGGGACCGCTGCAATATATTTGCTCTTCTTCATCAACATCCGAGCAGTCCGTTCCGCCTGATTCGAGGTTGAGCACTTCATAACGCTGAAGCGTATAATTCTGTGTTGTTCCGGCAGATGCCGCCGTGACGCCGTCTCCTCCCAGTGTCGCGCAGCTGTATGTGATTGTAATGTTCGTCGTGCCTTCTTCCGTTGCAGCAATCGTCAACGTTCCGGGAGAAGTGTTGATTTCATCGCAATCCCACGAGCCGATGCAGGCTCCAAACAGAATCAGCCCGTCGCAGTAGCAGTTTTCTCTGCGCCATGTCGGCCATGTAAGGCCGTAGTATTCCGTGCTCATTGCGCTCTGCGGCAACAGCAGCGATGCATCGTTGCTGTAAATGAGTACGTTGCCGTATGGATTCATCTGGGCGGCTGTTACCGGAGCATCGCTTTCGATATGAAAGGCCTTGTATGATTTAGTCGGTCCGGTAATGCGTTGTGTACTGCCGAGTTGAATTATCTTGAGTTCTCCCGGAGCGAGCTGCTGAGTAGAGAGTACCTGCGTGTTGTTGCGCACCGTTACGTTTACGTTGAATGACTGAGGATTGGAGACGATGACTCCGAACTGTCCGCCATCATCCCGTCCGCTGTTTTCAAGATCGACAGGCCAGTAATGGCAGCCTACATAGCCTTTTTCCACTTCAGCGACTTCGCAGAGGCCCAGGCACTGGCCTTCGCGGCATTCTTCCTTTTCTCCGCAGACTTCCACATCAACCCAGGCCGAGCCGCTTTCGTTGCATTCTTTCACTCCATGGGTTTCGCCTTCCATGCAGGTTCTGGCTCCGGGCGTGCAAATCTGGTCTATGCAGGTTCCGTCTGCACAGATCGAGTCTGCAGTTTCGCAATCCATTATCATTTCCCAGGCGGTACCTAGCGGATTGCAGTAATACAGTTCGGAGCCTTCACATTTCCATTGACCCGCTTCGCAGATGAATGGTTGACAGCCGTCTTCAAAACAGGTTGTGCCGTCCGGGCAGTTTTCGGTGAAATAATCGTTGCCTTCTTCATTGCAGATTTTTACGGTTTCACCGTCAATACAACTGAGGCTTGCACCTGGTGAGCAGGTGATCGGCCTGCAGCCGTGATTGTCCAGACAGGCGTGATGCTCAGGGCACATTTCTTCTTCCCAGCCGGTTCCCTGCGGGTTGCATTTAAATACGAAAAATTCGTTCGCACAATCGCCGATTTCCAGTGGGGTGCAGACTTTTGTTATGCAACTGTCTACCAGGCATACCGTGCCTTCAGGGCATTCTTCGCCTTCCCATGCCGTGCCGTCGCCACTGCATGTGTCCAGCACGTTGGCGTGGCAGGTAACTTCATTGGCCTCGCAGATTATCGGCAGCGGTTCTTCTTCGGCGTATTCTTCTTCCGCATCTCCGTCTTCGCTGATGCATTTCCGGTATTCGTCGCTCCAGACTGTTCCGTCTGGACAGTCCGTTTCAGTATCTCCATCCGGTTTGTTGTCTGAAATACAGATGAAATCCACACATTTATAACCTGTGCGACATGGATGCTCGTCGTCGCAATCCGCGTCGCGACAGGTGCCGTCATCGCAGTAATATCCGCTGCCGCAGTCTTCGTGGTTTTTGCATGGAACATATGCGGCGTCGTCGGCGTCATAATCTCCGTAATTGGAAACGTCGCCATCTCCGGCGGAGTTGCCGCTTTCTGCACAGGCCGCCAATATCGCTGCTCCGCCAATCAAACATGCAAGAACAAAAAATCTGAAGCTGGACATCGCACCCCTCGCTTCAATGAAATTTGTAATATTAACTGTCTTTCAGTATACAGGATTTCTGAGGCGGGGTTCAACTGATTTTGCGAATATTATCAGGCCAGCTTTCCGGCAATCATTTCGGCGCTTTTTAATATGTTGCCGTTTCTGATCAACTCCAGAATCTTTCGCTGATCCGGGTATAAAGAGCGATCCTTCGCCATGAAAGGAACCTGCTTTCTTACAGTTTCCAGAACGGCAGAGGTCGCCTTCGCCGGTTGCAGCGGTTTTCTCAGATCAAGCGCCTGGCAGGCCACCATCATTTCTATCGCCAGCACTTCCTGTAGATTGTGAACTATAGTGCGGAATTTCCTGGCTGCGATGGTTCCCATGCTGACGTGATCCTCACGCCCGGCTGAAGATGGAATAGAATCCACGCTGGCCGGGTGCGCCAGTGATTTGTTTTCAGAAACAAGAGATGCACTGGCGACCTGAGCAATCATGAATCCGCAGTTCAAGCCTTCTTCCTTGATAAGGAAAGGCGGCAGACCGGATGAAAGATGAGGATTCACAAGCTGTTCAACTCGGCGCTCGGAAATGTTGCCGAGTTCGGCTGCCGCTATTGCTCCCAGATCGCAGGCTATTGCAACCGGCTGCCCGTGGAAATTTCCACCCGAAATTACAGTGCCGTCGTCCGGGAAGAGCAGGGGGTTGTCGGTGGCCGAGTTGGTTTCGATTTCGAGTACCCGCCGCAGATAAGCGAATGCATCCCGGCTGGCGCCGTGAACCTGAGGCATGCAGCGCAGTGAATAGGCGTCCTGTACGCGGTTGCAATTGCGATGGCTTTTGACTATAGGGCTGTTTTTGAGCAGTTTTCGCAGATTTGATGCGCTGGCGCGCTGTCCGGGATGCGGGCGCAGTTTGTGGATGCAGTCCTGAAATGGCTTTACCGATCCCAGCATTGCTTCACAGGTGATTGCTCCGATAATGTCGGCAACGCGCGCGGCATCTTCAGCTTCAAGTAATGCAAGAATTGCAACGGCCGTCATTACCTGTGTGCCGTTAATAAGCGCCAGACCTTCTTTGGCCACAAGCGTAACAGCATTCATTCCTGCTTTCCTGAAAGCCGCATGGCCGCTCATTATGCGCCCCTTATATTCAACAGGCCCTTCTCCTGTCATACCAAGTGCAAGGTGCGACAATGGCGCGAGGTCTCCGGAAGCTCCAACCGATCCTTTTTCGGGAATTACCGGATGAATTCCGGCATTCAGCATATCCAGCAGGTGCTGCAGCGTCGAGAGCCTTATTCCAGAATGGCCCTTGGCCAATGTATTTGCACGCAGAACCATTATTGCCCTTGTGGTTATGCGGTCGAACGGCTCGCCGACTCCGATTGAGTGGCTGTGAATAAGGTTGCGTTGCAGTTCTTCAACCTTGTCCTTGTCTATGCTCACTTCCGAAAGAGTGCCGAAACCGGTGTTTATTCCGTATGCTACTTTTTCGCAGCTTACGATGTCTTCCACCTGTCTTCTGGACTTGTTTACTCTTTTTACCGCTTCCGGGCACAATTCCACTTTTTCACCTCTGGCCGCTTCGCGAACCAGTTCCAGTGTAAGCGTATTTCCATCAAGTTTGATTGTCATTCCGCAAATCCTCAAAAAAAGCCCCCACCTTCAAGGTGGGGGCGCTGTTTAAATAAATACCTTGCAGCTTTTCAGTCCAGGCAGATTGTGTCGTAATCGACAACGATTACCGCTCCTGCTCCCGGTGGATTTTCCGGAGGGAATACGATGGAGTTGGTTTCTTCATCGTATTCCCAGTCGAAATTCGGGGTGCCGTTTACTTTTACGGCGATTGTTTCCGGGTCGGCCAGACGGGTCAGGTTGAACTGGTTGCGCAGAGCAAAGAGATTTTCAGCCAGCATATCGTAAATCGGGGCATAACTTTCCATGCAGATTGACTGGAAATAAGTGTCGTTCGGGTTGCAGGCCTGGGCGACTTCGATGTAGCGTTTTCCGGCTGCTGCGCCGCCTTCGCTGCTTCCGCCGGACTGGCAACCGCCGTCCTTGTCGCCGCAGATTGCATAAACTTCCAGCATGTTTACGTTATGCATACCTTTTTTCGAACGGTAGAAGTCGATGTAGAAGGAAATTTCCGGTACAGACTGATCTTCTTCGTCTGACAGGAAAATCACCGACAGCTTTGCATCGTCGCGCAGGAAGCCTTTATTCGCTCCTTCCGTGAGAGGGGAAGACAACGCCAGATGGCCGGCTTCGAGCCCGGCTTCCTGGCCGCCGTCGCAGTTAGTTCCAAGTCCGGTGGTCCTGTCTTCGAAGAGGCTTATTATCTGGTTGTTTGGCAGAGCTTCAGGTCCACGGTTTTTGAGTACCGCAGGCGAGCCCTGGAATTTGCCGCTGTGATCGGTGCTGATGATATCGCAGGTCGTCAGAGCGATGTGCAGGTCGGCGCTCCATGAGACTGCGGTGTTGATAAAGTCTTCGAAGTTGTTCGCCAGATTTTCCTGCTCGTCGGACATCGAACCGGAGCAGTCAACCACCCAGAGAATATCAACCAGCGGGTTTTCCGGCTGTCTGAAAGTGTCCTGCTGGTGAGGCATGTTGGAGCCGGAACCCTGCAGCGGCACTACGAACGCCGCACCTTCAAGGTCGGACTGTATGAGGACCGCTCCTGTTGCATCCTCTTCGCTTTCGGCGCAGAATTTCACTTTGAATGCAACGTGGTCCGGGTTGTCGGTGCCGCCGATTGTTACCGGCAATGTCGCATCTACCCAGGTGATTTCGAAGCGCGGGTCCGAACCCGGATCAATATCGATTGATTCGATTGTCAGCGGCATGTCACCTATGTTGTAAACTTTAACCTCTTCACGCTGACTGCAGCAGTCTACCGTTACGACGCCGAAATCGACTTTGGAAGGCAGAACCTCAAGACCTCTGTTCGCGCCATAACCTGAAACGCCGAACTGATAAACCTGGTTCACGTCTATCGGAGCGGCATCCAGCCATTCAAGCCATTCGGCGTTTGAGTAGAACAGGAATGCCGAACTGTAAAGCGTGCCCTCACGGACAGGATTGAATGTTATGTCGATAGTGATAGTTTCCTGCCCCTGAATTGTATGGTTGGTGAACATTCCCGCCTGTTCAAAGAAAGCTCGGGCTTCAAGTGTCGGGACATCCAGCATCGCATTCTGCCAGGTCATTCCGGTGATAGTAAGTGGCAGGTCGCCGCAGTTGTGGATTGCGACCTGACGGGTTGCGCCGGTACCCACCTGAGTATAGCCGAACTTTATTCCGGGGCCGGGATTGTCGCCCAGGCCCATCCATCCGAGACTGCCTTCGAGCGGTTTGATGTCGAGGCAGGGCGGGTCGAGTTCTCTGACCTGACCGACCAGTTCGACGGTGATGTTTTTCTGGTTCGAAGCATCTTCAGGATCGGCCCATACGACTCTGGAGGAGCCGATAAGAATCTGGCCGTACTGATGCACCCCGTCGATGGGGCGATAATTGATGTTGTAATTGACAGATTCACCGGCTTCAAGCACCAGCGGAGGCTGAGTGGCGGCTTCGCTGATAAGCGTATAAGCGCCACTCTGCGAATCGGTTATGGTAACTTCTTTAATCTGTCCTGGGGCATCACCTTCGTTAACGCACAGGAAATAATCGGTTTTATCTCTTCCTGGCGGCTGAGAACCGAAGTCAAGAGTTGTCGGCATGCATCTGATGCTTGGTTTCGCTTTGGGCTGATAGGACATGCCTACCGTTACAACCGGGTTGTAGGGATCGTTGGAGAAAATAACGATTTTTCCTGTTGTTTCTTCTTCCTTCGTTGGGGTGGCCTTTACCCACAGTTCCATGTCTGTCGTGTCTTCAATTGTCAGCGGGAAGGTCTTGCTGTCCAGATCAACAAATGTGAAGTCCGAGGGGGTTTCTTTGGTAAAACCGATGTAGACAATGCTGAGCGGATCGGTGCCGTCGTTGCGGATAAGCGTAGAGGCGTCTTTGTCGTTGCCAACTTCAACGTTACCGAAACGGATGTAATCCGGGTCAACGCTTATCATGGCGTCGTTTTCACTGGTATTGTGATGCAGGTCCAGCCAGCAGCCACCATCGCAATTGAGGTTTATTTCGTCACCCTGGGTTCCGGTTCCCTTGCAGCTGTTTTCGAGCTTGACAAGATTTCCGTTAACGGTTCCGTTGTATGTGTTTCCATCGTAAAAAATGATAATGGTGCAGGTGTCGGGGTCAACGGAAACCCATGCGTCGTAAGATTCAGTGCTGCCGCCGCAATTTGTGTCGGCAGTATAGAATCCGCTGAAATTCGTGCAGGATACGCTGTCGCTGTCGCCGTCACCGCTGTTCTCATCGCCGTCTGTGCCCTGATCGCCATCAGTGCCGCCATTCCATACGCAGACTTTGTTGGTGGTGTCGCAGTACCAGCTTTCGTCGTACCAGCGTTTGCACTGGTCGTTGTTAGTGCATTCGCCCATTTCGATGCATTTCTGCGAAACAACGTTGCAGACCCAGTTTTCACCGTCTTTCATGCACTCTTCGTTAGTAGTGCATCCGCCGCCGCTGCCATCCCCGTCTTCTCCGTTGCTGTCTCCGGCAGAACTGCCGCAGCCGGAAATCGACAGAACGGCCCACAGGGCGAGAACCCATATCAAACCTGTTCTCAACACTATACTCCTCATTGCTCGGACCTCGTTATTTTCTGGTTTGCGTTAACTATACGATTCTCAAGCCTTAATTGCAGATTTTGCTTTTCAACAATCCTGTTTCCAAGTGAGTTTAAATATGATGTATATAAATGTCAAGACACAAAACGAGTACAGAAGGATAAAAAATGTGTGTATAAGTTAACAGCATAACTGAGAAAATCCTGCAAACTATGTTTGATTTGTCTGTGCATTACAGCATTCGTTGCTTGTATTGTCGCGTGCCTGTTTTTCCTGTTCTTTTCGTGCTGTCTTAATATCTACTTAAGTTTCAGCATGATAAGCATTGTATTTTATTT
>JAKQSH010000001.1 GCA_029570245.1 Deltaproteobacteria bacterium
CCGGTCGTTGACGCCGAAAACGTGCTTTCGGGCATCATCACCGTAGACGATGTTATCGACGTTATCCGCGCCGAGGCCACCGAGGACATTCTTAAGCAGGCCGGCGTACATGAGGAGTTACTTGACGACTACAGCGTGCGCCGCAATGTCACAAGCCGATTGCCATGGCTTCTGGCTACATGGGGCGGCGGAATCATCGTTATGAATCTAATCAGCAGCTACCAGGATTCATTGCAAAAGGTTTTACCGCTCGCGGCTTTTATTCCAATCGTTCTTGGAATGGCCGGCAACATGGGCAGTCAGTCTGCAACCATTATCGTTCGCGGTATTGCACTTGGTAAAGTTGATGTTAACCGTATTTTTTCAACCATTGCCAAAGAAGCCCTGACGGGTCTGATAATGGGATGTTTCTATGGCTTTCTGCTGGGGACTGTGGCGTTTGCAAAATATAGCGAAATTCCAAAGCTTGGTTTGGTGGTCGGTTTGGCGATGTGTAGCGGTATAACTATCGCCTCCATCGTCGGCACTTTAATTCCGATGATAATGCAAAAACTCAAAGTCGATCCGGCCATTGCCACAGGGCCTTTTGTTGCAACCATACTGGACATGACCGGTATATTCGTCTACTTCCATATTTCCATGCTGCTGCTTTAGGAACGGCTTTGAAATCCGTCGCCGATGAAATCATCATACTTAACGCGCGTCCACTGAGGGAATCCGACCTCATCGTAAATTATCTGGGACAGGACACTGGCCGCAACGGTGCGCTTGTGCGCGGAGCCAGGCGCTCGAAGAAACGTTTCGCCGGTGCTCTGGAAATTTTCTCGCATCTTGATGCTTCACTGCTGCCGGGGCGCGGCAGCCCGTCATATGCATTGGAACATGCTGCGATAATCAATGTTTTTCCCGATCTGAGGCTTGACCTCGGACGAATCTGCATGGCTTCATATTTCTGCGAGCTGTGCGAGCGACTTCTGCCGGAAGCCGAGCCGCATCCTGAAGTGTTCGAACTGCTGCGTTTTTTTCTCGAAAGACTGGCGGCGTCTCCTGCCTCAAACAAGCAGCGGCATTTCTTTGAAGTGCGTCTGCTGCATCATCTGGGGCTGCTGCCCGACTGGCGCAGATTGCGTGTGTGTGCGCCTACGGCTGAGGCAATGCACGAAGCTGCTGTCTGTCCGCTCGAAAATCTGGGTGGAGTTCGTTTTACTCCCGGTATGGCCCGTGAAGCCCGTCCTATTCTGCTGGAATCCATCCGTGAGCATATGGGAGCGCTGCCGCGTTCTCTTGCAATGCTCGAATCCGAGGTGACGCTGTGAGCGGCTCTTTCGACTGGTCGAAGTATTTTCGCCCCTACAAACATATTTTTGTCGCTGCGCTGCTATTTATGATGCTGAATGCACTTGCTACAGGCTTCTACGCTTATCTGGTCGGGCCGGTGGTGAAATTCATCTTTACCGGTTCCTTCTCGGAAGGAGACAGTCTTCCCTCGTTGCTTGGCTTGTTGGGTCTGCAGGTTGGATTCGGCAGCCGTAAGGCTGTGTTGCTGCTTCTTCCCGGTCTGATTCTAGCTTCGGCGCTGTTGAAGGGAATAGGTCAGTTCGGCAAGTTTTATCTTATGGGTGCTTTTGGAGAAAAAGCTCTCTTCGACATCCGCGCCGATATTCTGGCGCATATTCACCGCCTGCCTATGGAGCGCATCGAATCGGAAACCGGAGGCGCGCTGCTGTCGCGGCTTTCACAGGACAGCCGTCTTATAGGAGAAGCCGTCGTAAATGCTCTGGGGTCGCTGTTTTCCGATTCCATGAAAATGCTGGTGCTGCTGGGCGTGGCCTTTGCACTGGACTGGCGTCTGGCCTGCATCACTTTTTTTCTGCTTCCGCTTGTGGCTCTGCCGATTATTCAGGTGGGGCGCAGGCTCAAGCGCACTGCCGGCGTCTGTCAGAGTGAAACGGCTGCTCTGTCGTCTCATGTGCTAGAAGATATCCGGGCGGCGCGTATGATTCGTCATTTCGGTCTGGCTGATCTGCGTTCCGATCTTTTTTTCCGCATCAATAAGAATTTTCTGGCCGCCTCCCTGAAAAGCTACGCCATACGCGCCTTCGCCTCACCGCTGATGGAGTTAATTGGAGCTCTGGGGCTTTCAGCTACTCTGGCGTATGCCGCATGGCGTATGGATCGGAACACTCTGGAGCCGGAACACTTCGTTTCATTCTTCGCAGCTGTGCTGCTGCTTTACGAGCCGATGAAAAACCTGGGACGTCTGAACAACTGGATACAGCCCGGAAGAGCCGGTGCGGCGCGGGTCGCTGAACTGCTGAACTGGAAGACGGAAGACAATGGCTCTGTTGCTGTCATTGACGAAATCCGCGAAGGGATTGCAATAGAGAATCTCCGTTTTTCATACGGCGAAGCGCCGGTGCTTGACGGAGTGAATCTTAAGCTGCATCCCGGAAGTATGACGGCTCTGGTCGGACCGTCGGGGGCCGGAAAAAGCACTCTTCTGCGTCTGCTGTTGCGAGAGCGCGTTCCTGAATCCGGGAGCATCTGTGCCGATGCTGTGGATATCGGCGCTTTCTCTCTGGAATCGTGGCGTCGGCTTATCGCCGTTGTCGAGCAGCGGCCTCTGCTTTTCGACGATACCATATTCAATAATATCGCTCTTGGCAGGTCCGGCGCTAAGCGGGACGAAGTTCTGCTGGCCGCAGAAAAAGCCGGGGTTACGCGCTTTGTATGCGATCTTCAGCATGGTTTTGAAACGCGTACAGGCGAAGGCGGTCTGATGCTGTCGGAAGGGCAGTTGCAGCGTATAGCGCTGGCGCGGGCTTTTTTGCGCAAGGCTGCTCTTGTTGTTCTGGATGAAGCCACTTCCGCTCTTGACGCCGAAAGCGAGAAAATAATAGCCGACGCCATGCGTGAACTGCGTCGGGATTCCATATTGCTGGTCGTGGCGCATCGGCTTTCGACCATAAGAAACGCCGACAGAATCGCTGTTCTGGAACGCGGACGCATAACAGAGGAGGGTACACACTCCGAGTTGCTGGCGCTGCACGGCAAATATGCCGCATTCGCAGCAATGCAGTTCGAGGAATGACGACGCTGCATTTCTTGCCTGAAGCCTTTTCTGGTGATAATCTTAAAATTCAAACTTGTAACCATTTCCGCTTGAAACGGATTAAATGCGAGGAAAACATGAGTGAATACATACTGAAATACAACGGCGGCGAAGTCAGCCTTGATTCATCTTCCAGCCTGCGCGACGCGCTCGAAAAACTGGGCGCGCCCAAAGCCGATCTTGTTGCGGCCAGACTGAACGGTAAACTTTTCGACCTTGCTTCCCCGGTGCGCGAAAGCGGCAATATCGAAGCGGTTTTCACAACCGAAAAAGACGGTCTTGAAATTATTCGCCATTCTGCGGCGCACCTTATGGCTCAGGCCATAATGCGTCATTATCCCAGGGCCAGACTCGCCATCGGTCCTACGGTTGAAGACGGTTTCTATTATGATATCGACTTCGGCGACACTCCGATAACCACCGAAGACCTGCCGAAAATCGAGAAAGAGATGAAGCAGATCGTCAAGCAGAAACTCAGGCTCGAACGCCGCGAGTTCACACGAGAAGAAGCACTGGCTCAGTGGGAGCCCGCCGGTGAAATTTATAAAGTCGAAATGATAAAAGACCTGCCGGAAGGCACGATTATAAGCACCTACACGCAGGGAGATTTCACCGATATGTGTCGCGGTCCTCATGTGCCGCACACCGGATTTCTTGGGGCAGTCAAGCTGATGAACATTGCCGGAGCCTATTGGCGAGGTGACGAGAAAAACCAGATGCTGACCCGAATTTACGGTACGGCCTGGGCTACGCGCGAAGAGCTCGATGCTTATCTGGCGCGCATTGAAGAAGCTAAAAAGCGCGACCATCGCAAGCTTGCCAAGCAGCTTGAGATGTTTACCATTGTGGACAGCATCGGCAAAGGGTTGCCGCTGTGGTTGCCGAACGGAACAGTTATTCGCGAAGAACTGGAGAAACTTGCCAAAGAAAAGGAATTCCAGTACGGCTACAAGCGCGTCGCCACTCCACACATTACGCATCAGGAGCTTTTCATTCAGTCCGGCCACCTGCCGCACTATAAAGAAAGCATGTTCCCGCCGCTGACGCTTGAGGAGGAAGGTGAGGATGCCGAGGTGTTTTATCTCAAGCCGATGAACTGCCCCTTCCATCACATGATTTACCTTTCGCGTCCGCGTTCGTACAAGGAACTTCCGTTGCGTCTAACCGAATACGGTCAGGTTTACCGATACGAGAAGTCCGGCGAACTTGCGGGCATACTGCGAGTACGCGGCATGTGCATGAACGACGGTCATCTGTACTGCACCGAAGGTCAGTTGAAAGACGAGTTCAAAAACGTCATGCAGCTGCATCTTGACGTGTATAAAATTCTGGGAATCAAGAATTACAGTATGCGGCTGTCGCTGCGCGACCCGAACAACGAAAAGGGCAAGTTCATAAACAACCCGGAATTATGGGCCAAAGCCGAGCGCGTCTGTGAAGAGGCGCTGAAAGAGATGCACATGGATTATACCGCCGTAACCGGCGAGGCCGCATTCTACGGGCCCAAGGTTGACGTACAGTTCCGCAATGTTCTTGGCCGTGAAGAAACCAACGGCACCAATCAGGTCGATTTCCTGGCTGCCGAGCGCTTCAATCTTCGTTATGTCGGTCCCGATGGCGAACTGCACAAGCCGGTGGTTCTGCACCGTGCGCCGCTGGGCACTCACGAGCGTTTCATCGCCTTTGTCACCGAACATTTCGCCGGTGCCTTCCCGACATGGCTGGCTCCGTTGCAGGTAATGATAATTCCGGTGGCGTCCGAGTTCGCCGATTATGCGCATAAGATTCAGCGGGAACTTTTCGGTGAGTTTGTGCGTGCTGAAGTTGACGACAGCAGCGACACTCTGAATAAACGCATCCGCAACGCCGTCACCAACTGGAAGGTGCCCAATGTGCTTATTATCGGCGAAAAGGAACGCAACGAGCAGAGCGTAACACTGCGCCGTTATGGATTGCAGCGTCAGGTCGGTATGCCGTTTGCGGAGTTCAAAGCCTGGCTCCTTAACGAAATCAAGACTCGCGCCCTGCCTGAACGGGATGAAGAGTATAAGATTTAGAAGCTGCGCATTTCAACGGAAAGGCGTCCCGCAACGGACGCCTTTCTTATTTGCGGAACTTGCCTTCCACGAAAATCAGTGCGTCTTCGCGCGTCAGCAGTTCGCCTTCAAGCTGTCTGTTTCGCACCTCATTGAGGATGTCTCCGATAAGCGGTCCGGCAGTGAAACCTGCTGCAAGCAGTTCGTGTCCGTTTATAAGCGGCTCAGGCTCACGCTCGGCGCGGCTGAGAGAGTTGTATTCTGACAAAGCTGCTTCGTAATTATCCAGTCTGCGGGAGGATGCCATGCGGTCGGCACGATGCAGTTCGAGCAGTTTTTCGAATTCCGGCAGGGAAAAAAGACGCAGCTTCGCGGCGCGTCCCATCTGCGGGAAATCTTTGAAGCGCATGTGGTTGGCGACCAGGCTGCATATCGTTTCAGATTTTGCGCCGCTTATCCGCAGTCTTCGGCAAACGTCGCGCGCCATTTCTGCACTTTTTTCGGCATGGCCGTGAAAGTGTATTCTGTCGGCGGCTGAAATCTGAGTGTCTTTTTTGCCGATGTCGTGCAGCAGAGCCGCAAAGGCCAGCACGTCGTCCGGGTTGAGTATTTCATCAAGCACGCGGCAGGTGTGCTCGAAAGCATCACCCTCAGGATGATGTTCCGGCGACTGTTCGATTCCGTCCAGATTTGCGACTTCCGGCAGAATTTCTTTCAGCAGCCCGCTGTTATGCAGCAGGCGCAGTCCGCTGCCTCGATTGGGCCCGACGATGATTCGTATAAGTTCATCGCAGATGCGTTCAACCGCAACACGAGAAATGCAGGCCGCCCGGTGTTTGAGTGTCCGGCATGTATTGTCTTCTATTCTGAACGAAAGACGGGCGGCGAAGCGCACGCAACGCATCAGACGCAGATAATCTTCTCCGAAGCGTTCATCCGGGTTTCCGATGCAACGAATTATTCCGGCTTCAAGGTCGGCACGACCACCAACCATGTCAATCAGCTCGTCTCTGCCTGGATTGTACAACATGCCGTTGATTGTAAAGTCGCGTCGTTTTACGTCTGATGCTGCGTCGGAGTATTCCACCCAGTCGGGGCGGCGTCCGTCGCTGTATGGTCCGTCTTTGCGGAAGGTCGCAACTTCAAAAGCCTGTCCGTTGATTTTAACCAGCACCACTCCGAAAGCGCGTCCCGCCAGTTCCG
>JAKQSH010000002.1 GCA_029570245.1 Deltaproteobacteria bacterium
CTTACAACGACATCGCTTCAGATACTACCGATTCTGATGGAAATGCCGAGTTCTACATTGACGCCACGCTGGGCTCCTATATCGGGCTCAAAGCCGAGCCTTCGACCCGCGATGGTTATGTCACCACCTACATGTTCAATCTCAAATGGGATGAATTTGATTCATGGTATCTTTATGCGATTCCGACAACGTTCTATACATCTGTAGTATCAGACACTTCGAAGGGGACAGTTCTGGGTGAAGTCCGTTCAACCTGGAGTTCTTCCGATTCTGTAGGCTGTGCGACTGTTTCCGCTACAGATGGCACTGTCATTTATGCCAATGCTTCGGGACAACCTGATCCGTCTGCAATGAGCACTGATCCTGATAATGGCGCTTTCGCCATTATAGGCATGACACCGGGGTCGTCGGTTGTGCGTTCTTACGTCAACAGCGAAGAAACTGGTTACACCGGCGTATACACGTATGCCGGTGCTGTCACCACCACCATTGTAATTTCTGATGAAGAGACTCCCAATGACTGCGGTCTTTAGAGTCGCTTAAGTTGTCGTATTTATTATAAAGGCTCCCATCGCGGGGGCCTTTTTTACTGATTGACTTTCATCTGATAACGATTTAGCATAATAAACGGTTGTGAGGGAAACTTAAATTCGCCATGGAGGGCATGATGAACGTTTCGCAACTGGCCAATTATTATGTCAATCTCAGCACCTTCAGTGCAACGGCTGCATCAGCTATGTCTGCGGAAGGTTCTTCTGCAAAGTATGCCGTTACCGAATCTACAGAAGACACAGTTTCCATTTCGGAAACATCCAGAAAACTCAACGACCTCTCGTCAACTCTGACGGAGGTGCGCGGTCTGGTGGAGTTGGCTGCTCAGTCGGGTGCTTCCGATGAACTCCGCTCTGAAATCTCAGGCAGAGTCTCAAATCTTCTTTCCGCCATCGACGAGGAAATAAAGAACGATGACGGCAGTTCTCTTGCCGGAGCGGTCGATCTTTCCAGTGCTGCGACTTCGAAGGAAGCTCTGGCTCTGATTGATGAAGGGCTTGCTGCCGTTGAAAGCAAGCGCCAGGAGCTTGGCATCGCTTCTTCCGGCGGTACGGTATCGACAGTGACTTATTCCGGTTCAAACCGCCTCAGCAACCTGAGTGAGGACGAAATTTCTTCCATTATAAGCTCGCTTAATTCTATGGCAGGTGGTTCAAATTCTCAGATCAGCATTCTGCTCAGTTCAATCAGCGGCAACAACAACAGTGCACTGAACGGGATTTACTCTCTGCTGTAAATAAACATCGCCGTTCAGGTAATCTGGTCTGTATCTGATTATTCGTTGACAATATTCGTGTTTGGTATGCTAAGCTCCCGCTGTCCGGGGGCTTTTTTGTTTGGTAACTGACAAGGCAGAAATCATGCATGGTAATACTTTAAAGAAATATCTGTTTTCGCTGCTGTTAATTATGCTGTATGTGCTTCCTCTCAGTTTGGAGGCCCGCAATCTCTACGAACCTGATATAAAAGAAGCTCTCAAACGGGTTCCTGCTGCCGAATGGCAGGCTCGGTTCGAAGCTGCACGTGCAAAATCGCAGCATTTCAATGTCAAATCTCTGAACGAATTCATTCGCATGAACGAATATCACAGGCTTTTCAGCAACGACGGCAGCATTGTGCACCGCTTCAGAACTGCGGCAGACGAGCAGATTTACTGTGTAGAAGTGCAGTCTCAGATCGCCTTGAGAGTCGGAAGCGCTTCACCTGCTGCGATTCAGACCAGGCCGGGACGAATTCCAGACGGCCTTGATGATGTGGAAGCCGGAACTTCGAACCCCCGCACCATTGCCGATTTCGGCCTTGACGGATCGTTTGATGGCAGCGGTAATGTACGTTCATGTCCGCAGGGCAGTTTCCCAAAGCTCATAAGACCACTTGAAACTCTGTACTCATTCGAAACTCTTGAGGACAGTTTCAGAAAATATCCCAGGTCGATTTCGCGTGAAGACAGCGTTCCTCCTGCAATGCGTAAAAGCCGCAGCCGTTCGGAACACGAATACGGTCATGCTTACAACTGGCAGAGCAACAAGGGTTTGTCTGCCTCTTTCAACCTGTGGTCGCCATATACGGAAAGCGAATATGAATTCAGCCTTTCACAACTATGGGTCGCCAAAGGGGAGGATTCCGATCTTCAGACTGTTGAAACCGGCTGGCAGCATTACAATTATCTGTACGGAGACGATCAGTCCCGCCTTTTCATATTCTACACGCCTGATGCATATTCAAGCGGATGCTATAACCTTGACTGCGGGCAGTTTGTTCAGACGGATTCTACTGTTGTAATCGCCGGAAGCTTTCCCAACTATTCCAGCACCGGCGGCACACAGTACGACATTCAGCTGGCATATATTCGCGACGCCGACAGCCCGCACCACTGGTGGCTGCGTTTCGGGGAGGGTTCCAGCGCAAAATGGGTCGGTTACTACCCGGCCAGCCTATTCGATTCTGCCGGCATCGGTGACGGTTCCGGCATATTGGATTTCGGCGGCGAAATAATCAACACTCCCTCCGGCGGCAATTCCGCGACGGCAACCGATATGGGCAGCGGCGCGTGGCCGGACGAAGGTTTCGGTTACGCCGCTTATATCAGAAAGATAAAATACATCAATTCCAGCAATTCAGCTGTCGATCCGGGAACCATGTACACGCAGGATACGGCACCGTCCTACTGGGCGGTTGACTCAAGCGTTTCAAGCAGCAACGACACTGCCTGGGGGCATTATTTCTACTTCGGAGGTCCGGGACGGGCCGACTCTGGTTGCAGCAATGAATGCAGTCCTTCCGGTAAAATTGAATGTACGGATGAAACCCATTATAGGCGCTGCGCCAATTTTGATTCCGACTCCTGCCTTGACTGGAGCGATGTTTCCAGCTGTCAGTCTGGTTACACCTGTGGCAGCGGCGGCTGTTCTCTGCCAGGAGAATGCGAAGGCAGTTGCGACAACAGTACTGAAACTTCATTCTGCATAAGCAGCGATCAGGGCATTTGTTTCTGCGATAGTGGCACATGGTATTCGTATGACTGCCTGTCTTTGTGTAATGAAGCTGGATATCCCGGAAGCGCAGGTTGCGACATGGGCGACAGCGGTTACGATGTTTGTTACTGCAGCAATACTCCTCCCGATGGTGATGAAGACGGAGATGTTGACGGTGATGAAGACCAGGTGCCGACCTGCAGCGGTTCATGCAGCGGGGAGATTGAAGACTCATGGTGTATCGACACTGCTTCTGTTTGTGAATGTGCAATTACCGGAAAATTCAAAACCAGAAATTGCACAGACTGGTGCGAAACGCAGGGTGCTGTAGCAAGTCTGGGCTGCGACTATGATCCGCTCAAAGGCTATGAAGTCTGCATCTGTGAAAATGGCGGAGAAGGCGAGGGAGAAGGAGAAGGAGAAGGTGAGGGCGAAGGAGAGGGCGAGGGAGAAGGAGAAGGAGAAGGAGAGGGAGAAGGAGAAGGTGAAGGTGAAGGTGAAGGTGAAGGTGAGGATGAGGGCGAAGGTGAGGGAGAAGTGGATAAAGATAATGAGGATGACGAAAATTCCGAAGATTACTGGGCGGACGGTTCAGGCGGAGGCAGCTGTTCCGGCTCTTCCGGCGTGAATGTTTTTGCAATGCTGATAATGCTTGCTGTTGTTGTCATTTTCAGGAGAACACGGGTCTGATCTTTTTTTAGTCGCTCATTATTATCAAGATGTCTTTTCATTCGTTCCGGTCTGCGTCGCCAGATGATTGTGCAGACCGGAACGTTATTTTTACCACCGACGAAAATTTTATCAGGCGCGGCAGCGTGCCAGTCTGAATGCTGACGACAATCCGTGTTCTATTCAACCGGATATATCGCAGCCTCCCCGCAGTTTAAACATGCTGCAGTCAACGTTGCTGAAATCGAAAAATCTGCTTATATTCGCCTGTCCGCAATCGACGTAATCCGGTTCGGTATTATTGCTTGCTTTTTTTGAGACGACGCAGTCTTCAATCTGAATGTCTGCTGCAGTCTTCTTTTCCGCTGTTGTGTTTTCGTTTCTATTTCCATTCATGCTTGACTCCTTATTTATTTTGCTATTTAACTTCCCGGTCCAGGGCGCGATATTGTATTGCTTCCGAAAGATGCACCGGCTGAATATCCGGCGCTCCGTCAAGGTCGGCGATGGTGCGGGCCACTTTCAGAATTCGATCGTAGGCGCGGGCCGACATGCCCAGTTTGTCAACCACCATTTCAAGCAGGCGTCCGCCTACAGCGTCAACTCTGCAGAAATGGCGCAAATAGCGCGAAGTCATCTGGGCGTTGCAGAAAATTCCGGCGGCTCCGTTTTCGAAGCGTTGCATCTGAATCTGACGGGCCCGTT
>JAKQSH010000011.1 GCA_029570245.1 Deltaproteobacteria bacterium
GGTGAAGGTGAAGGTGAAGGCGAGGGTGAAGGCGAACTTGCAGATGGTGACAGCCAGGCTCCTGAAGATGAAATCGAAAAACGCATGAGCCTGCCGGTAACAGGCAAGGATTACGTTTTTATCCTTAATAAAGAAGCCGGAACGCTGGTGATGATCGACGCCTCCACACTGGTCATTCATACAATTCCGGTCGGTGAAGCACCGGCTGTTTTGCAGACTATTCCGGGTAACGACATCGCTCTTATCATAGATGAAACCACCGATAAGCTGATTCTGGCAGTTGCGGAAGAAAATCGCGTTGTCGCCTGGCCTCTGGCTGAAAATAAAACCACCCGTTACAACTCCATTTCGATTTCTCCAAACGGCAAATTCGCCATTGTTTATTTCAACAGCACTCAAGCCGATCTGTCTTCCGATGCTCTGGGCAGTCTGCAGGAAGTCGGTATTGTCGATCTGCGTAATGCTCTTGCGCTTGATGAGTTTGCAAGCCCCATAAAGTCCTATGCTGTCGGACTGAACCCTGTAGCTGTTCACTGGGCGCAGGATGGTCAGACGGCTTATATCGTTACCGATATCGGTCTGACTCGCTTCGATTTTTCGTCTCCAGATGACGTTTCGGCGATTCACAACATTAAACTTGAGGACGCTTACGGTGATCCGCTTGACCGTGAAGTCGCGATTACTCCAGATGGTCATTACTGTATAATGAGACGCTTCGATTCGAAACTTGTGTATATCGTCGATCTTGAAACTCAGGAGCGCAGTTTCATTGAGTTCGAATATCCTCCAACCGATCTTAACATCAGTTCTGATGGCGGCTTTGCACTGCTGGTTTCGCGCGAAAGCAGCCAGATGTTCATGCTTGATATTCCACAGGGCTTTGTTGATGAGCATTATCGCAGCACCGTAGATATCCCGGAAGGAGCCGGTGTAGTAGAACTGGCGCCGGATGACGACACCATTATTCTTTATTCGACTCTTGTCGAAACCGAACAGGTCTGGTCTTATTCTATTTCGGGAAAAGAATTCCGCGAACACTATCTGCAGAAAGGCGTAGAGGCAATAAGTTTTGCTCCCGTTTCAGAAGATTCCGACAGTCTGAATGCCGTTATTTTCCATTCGCGCAAATCCGGTTCTGTAAGCGGCAGCGACGATCTGTATGAAATAATCGACAAATCATATGGCTATACAGTCCTGAGCCTGCACGACGATGTGCAGGTATTGCAGATAACCGAGGCCGATCAGGGTGATTTCACTTTTACGCCGGATGGACATAAAGGCTACATTATAGTTACCGATCGCTCGGACATCAGAAAAGTTCACATACTCGATCTTGCGCAGCGTGGCGGCGCAGGAATATCCGAGCTCAATCTCAGCTCCATTCCAAGCGGCGTAGGCGTAATTCCAGGAAACAGCCGGGTTTACGTCTCGCAGGAGCATCAGGACGGGCGCATCACCTTTATCGACTCGGAAAGCGACGAACCAATAACCGTTACCGGCTTCGAACTCAACGGCCAGATTGATTAAGGAGCGAGGCTGATGAATAAAATGAAATACGCAATGTATCTGCTGCTGATTTTTGCCGTTATGTTTGTTTCACTCTCTGCCTGCGAATCGCGCGACCCTGCCCTTGATGAAGTTCTGGCATGGAACGGTCCTTATGTGCTTGACCGGCACATTTATTATATTCACCGTAACGAGGGCAGAGTGCTTGTGATAGACCCGCGCAATTCGGTTGCTCCGCTGTCCCAGATAGTTCTCGAAGCCGAGCCTCTGAAGGACGAAAGCGGCGAATTTCTGCACCTTCTGACATTTCCTGACAGAAACCGCATTGTTTTTGTTTCCGAGCGCCACAGTCGCTATTATTTCATTAACGACGCCAACGGTCATCTTGAAAAAATAGAAAGCGATATTCCGCTTGAATTCGACTCGTTTTATTTCAGCCCGGACGGAAGATGGATGGTCGGCTGCAACCGTGGAATAGAAGACTCATATTATGAAGATGAAGAGGAGTATTACTACTTCGACAACTACGCAGTGGAAAACAGGCGCTACGACGACAATCAGGAGTCCGACACTTATTATTACAGGCAGGGCGGCGAAAACGCGTCAGGAATTCTTCGTGTTGCAGATCACTACAGTTTCAGAAACGGAAAATCCATCGTCGCCAACACGCATACTTTAATGGTAATGAGCCTCGGTGAAGATGGTGCCGTAAGCTATCCGACGCTTCGGAAAAACGATGTCGCAATCGACATACAAAACATATTCATCG
>JAKQSH010000102.1 GCA_029570245.1 Deltaproteobacteria bacterium
TCGTTGGCGTTGTTCACGTCAACCGCTCGGCCTTGTTTGTGGGCCGAAATACTGATGCCGGAGCCAAGATGCGCCACAACCAGATTTGTCTTTTTGTATTCCAGCCCGTGACGTTCGCAGGCGATGCGCGCCACGTAGCGGCTGTTCAGCGCGTGCCAAAGGGAAACTCGTTCAAGCCCCTTAAGGCCGGTTACGCGCGCCACATCTTCGAATTCGTCCACGCTGACCGGGTCGATTATGAACGACGGCAGCCCGTGCGGCTCAGCCAGACGACGCGCCAGCAGGCAGCCCAGAAGGCTGGGATGATCCGTCGCCACTTTGCCGGATTCGACATCGTCAACCATTTTATCGTTTACGCTGTATACGCCGCCGATCATGGCTTTAAACGGCCCGCCGCGTCCTGCAACAGCCGCCAATTCCGAAACTTTGACGTTCCAGGAATCCAGCAGGTCTTTTATTACGCTCAGGCGATAATCTGCCTGATCGACACTGCGGTCGAAGTGATTGAGTTCCTCTACGCTGTGTTCGATGTTCTGCGAACGCAGCATCTGTTCATCTTCGAACAGCGCCACCTTGGTTGACGTTCCGCCGGGATTGATTACGAATATCAGCTTTTTCATGTTTCTGCTCCTATTCACCCAGCAGCGCTATGGCGGTTGCTATGGATGCAAGGCGCGAACGCGGAGAATCGGCTCGCGAAAGCGCCACCACGGGAACGTCTGCACCCACAACCACGCCTGCGGCTGTGGCGCCGTGCATGTACATGGCTTTTACGCTGGCGTTACAGGTGGTGATGGACGGGCACACCATTACGTCGATGTCGGCTGCGACATCGCTTGCATAGCCTTTGACTTTCTTTGATTCTTCGCTCAGGCAGAGGTCGAATGAAAGCGGGCCTTCAATGAGAGCCTGACCGAATTCTCCGGCTGCGGCCATTTCGCTTATTTTCACCCAGTCGCCGGTTTCAGGATCGCCGGGCACCGGCTTTTCAACAAACGAAAGCAGGCCGATTTTAGGAGATGCGTAACCCAGTTTATGAAATGCGTCCACTGAATTTTTTACGATGTTCACCTTCTGTTCGAAACTTTTAATGATGTTCAATCCACCGTCAGTGCTGCCGAAAAGCTTGTGGTAATTCGGGCTTTCGACGAATGCTATGTGTGAGAGAATATGGCCGTTGGCCATGCCGCGTTCTTTGTTGAGCAACGCAGAGAACAGCGAACTGGTCTGCATATGGCCTTTCATAATGAGGTCGGCTTTGCCGGCTTTGATGTATTCAATGGCAGTGAAGGCGCATTCTTTTTCTTCGCCATCGAAATTTTCGATATGCCAGTCTGTCGGCAGATTCAGTTTTTCAAGCAGTGTGACGATTTTCGCTCGCGGCCCGAAAAGCACGGGTTCTGCCATGCCCCGATCAACTGCCATCTTGACTCCTTCGAGTACAAGTTCATCGTCGGCACAGACGACTGCAATGCGTTTGCAGCCGCGACTGGCTGCCAGCTCTATCATGCTGTCGAAATTCTTAACGGCCATTTACTCCCTCCCTCTGAACTGAAAGAACAGACAATATCGCGTCGGTTTTCAATCCGACGGCAGTTTTGTAAAAAGAATCTTCGTCAGCACCGCAGACTTGAATTCATTTGCCTGCGATGAGACGAAGAGTCTTTTTGTTTTGGCCTTTTTCCGCAATTTCACGCATGACAGAAAGCCATCGCTGTTTTTCAATATTAGCGAAATGCGGATGACATTTTTTACAAAAAACCGCTGTGATTTCTGGACTTCGACGGTTTCCGGGCGGATTTCAAAACGGCGGGTTCTCTGCGCAGTTGCAGTGGGGGTTGCTGTGACAGGACTTTTATATGCCGCGTAAAAGAACTCCGGCTCCACTTCGGTAAAAACGCCCCCGGACGTGAAAACGTCCGGGGGCTGTGTTTAAATGATCTCAGTCTTTCTTTCCGCATTCACCGGTGGTGCTGCAAACACCGTCGCCGGGAATGACGTAGTTTTCATAAGACATGGCCGCCAGCTGTTTGTACCACTCGTAGCGGTTTTTCACGAAACGCTCGGCTTCGCAGAACAGCTCTTCGGCTCTTTCCGGTCTTTCGTCGATGAGGCGGGCATAACGGCGCTCGCCCTTCAGGAACTCGCGCAGTCCGGCTTTGGGCTCCTTGGTGTCGATCTGCAGCGGGTTCTTCTTTTCAAGCAGCAGGCGCGGATCGTAGCGGTAGTTGATCCAATAGCCGCAGTCGGCTGCCAGCTTGCCGAATTCCGGTCCGTGATTCATGCTGATGCCGTGCTCGATGCAGTTCGAGTAAGCGATGATGAGCGAGACGCCCGGATAGGTGACGGCTTCGCGGAATGCCTTGAGAGTCTGGTTGAAGTCGGCGCTGAAGTTGACGCTGGCTACATAGACATTGCGATACTGCATCGCCATCTGTCCCAGGTCTTTCTTGTGGGTTTCTTTTCCTGCAGCGGCGAACTTGGCGATGCCGCCCATGAATGTGGCCTTCGAACGCTGACCGCCGGTGTTGGAGTACACTTCGGTGTCGAGCACCAGAATGTTGACATTCTTGCCGGAAGCGAGAACGTGATCGAGACCGCCGTAACCGATGTCATAAGCCCAGCCGTCGCCGCCCACGATCCATATTGATGTGTCGAGCAGATAGGGAGCAAGTTCCGCCAGCTTGGCTTCGTTGCTGCCGGCCGGTGCGTTCTTCACCATGTCGCGGATTTTGAAGTATGCAGCTTTGGATGCCTTGAATTTGTCTTCTTCGGCCTGCTGAGCGCACAGCGGATGAATCGCTGCCAGAGCTTCTTTGAGCGCCGGAGCGGTCTTCGGATCTGCCAGCATTTCTTCGCGCAGTCTTGTTGCCATTTCGCTGTTGAAGTCGATGCCGAGTCTGATGCCCAGACCGAATTCTGCGTTATCTTCGAACAGGGAAGACTGCCAGGCAGGGCCGCGACCTTCGGCGTTCTTGCAGAACGGGATGGTGGGGGCGGTGCCGCCGTAAATGGACGAACAGCCGGTGGCGTTGGCCTGAATCATACGCTCGCCGACAAGCTGGGTGACCAGCTTGACATAAGGAGTTTCGCCGCAGCCCGGACATGCGCCGGAGAACTCGAATAGCGGATCATTGAGCATTGCGCCCTTGAGGCTGCTCTTTTCGGCGAACATTTCGTCGGTGGCGGGCAGACGCAGGAACTCTTTTTCGGACTTGCGCAGGTCGGCCAGCACATCGTATTTGTAAACCATTTCGATGGCCTTGGCGCTGCTCTGTTTATCTTTTCCAAGACATGCGTCAACGCAGACTCCACAACCGGTGCAGTCGTCCGGGAAAACCTGGACGCGGAAGCGGTCCGCTTCTCCGGCGCCTTTACCCTTCATCTGAATGGTCGGATATTCTTCAGCCGAAAGCTGAATGTCGGAAATCTTCGAAACCTTCAGACGTACAGCCGCATGCGGGCAGGCGAATGCGCAACGGGCGCACTGGATGCACAGCTCAGGATTCCACTTGGGAACGTGAGTTGCGATTGAACGCTTTTCGTAACGGGTGGTTCCGGTCGGGAAAGCTCCGTCGATTGGCAGCGCCGAAACTGGGATGCTGTCGCCGGAGAAGTGAATGATGGGTTCGATGACATTCTTGAGGATGTCGCTGAAACCTTTGTCTTCGGGTTTGACGACCAGAGCCGGAGCCATGGGGGCAGCCTGACCCACGCTTGAGGGTACCGGAATTTCGACAAACGAATCAAGACCGGTGGTGAATGCTTTGATGTTGAGATTTACTACTTTTTCGCCCTTTTTGCCGTATGATTTGTGAATGGCTTTGGTGACGGCTTCGGTGACTTTTTCAACGCTCATAATGCCGGTGATTTTGAAGAAAGCCGCCTGCATTGTGGTGTTGATGCGTCCGGGGATGCCAAGTTCGTTGGTGATCTTGTTTGCGTCGATTGCGAACAGGCGTGCCTTTTTCGCGATCATTATCTTCTGCTCGCGCTCCGGGAAACTTGCGAAAACTTTGTCTGCCGGCAGGTCCGTGTTCAGCAGCACCATGCCGCCTTCCTGCAATCCTGCCAGAACTTCGTACATTCCCAGGAACTCTTTGTTGTGAATGGCGACGAACTTGGGATTGTTAATAAGGTAATGCGACTTGATGGGTTTTTTCGAGAAACGCAGATGGCTGACAGTGGTTCCGCCCGCCTTCTTCGAGTCGTATACGAAATGACCCTGAACGTACATATCGGTATGGTCGCCGATAATCTTGATGGAGTTCTTATTCGCGCCGACTGTGCCGTCTGAGCCGAGACCCCAGAACTTAAGAGCGTAAACACTGGAATCTTCGGTGTAGATGTCTTCTTTTGCCTTCAGTGAACGGTGGGAAACGTCGTCTTCAATGCCGACGGTGAAGCCGTTGATCCACTTTTCAGGCGAAACGCCGTCGAGATGTTCGATAATGGCTTTGACGTGGTTTGGCGTGAAGTCTTTGGAAGACAGACCGTAGCGTCCGCCGATGATTTTTGGCGTAATGTCGGTAAGACCCTTGCGGCGTCCTTCTTCGAAAGTGCTGACGATATCGAGGTAAAGCGGCTCGCCCAGCGCTCCACACTCTTTGGTGCGGTCGAGAACGGCGATGCGTTTGACCGTTACGGGCACTTCGCTCAGCACGTCTGCGATGCTCCAGGGGCGATAGAGGCGAACAGCCAGCACTCCGATCTTCGAGCCGGTCTTTGCGTTGAGGTAGTCTATGGTTTCCTGAATGATTTCGGTGCCGGTGCCCATTGCGACCAACAGAGTGTCGGCTTCCGGGTGGCCGTAATACTCGTAGGGTTTATAATAACGTCCGGTGAGTTCTCCGAACTTCTTGTATACGTCTTTAAGATGGCCTACTACTGCGTCATACTGCAGGTTGCGGGTTTCGGCATTCTGGAACCAGATTTCGGGGTTCATTGCAGTGCCGCGCAGTATCGGACGGTCGGGGTTAAGGCCTCGAGCACGGAATTTCGCCAGGGCTTCCTTATCTATGATGTCAAGCATAACATCGTAAGGAAGCTCTTTGAACTTGGCGATTTCGTGAGAGGTACGGAAGCCTTCGAAGAAATGCAGGAAAGGAACGGTTGATTTAATGGAAGTCGCCATTGCGATGGCGGCCTGGTCCATGACTTCCTGCTGGTTGGCCGAAGCCAGAAGAGCAAATCCGGTCTGGCGGCAGGCCATAACGTCGGAATGGTCGCCGAAAATCGAAAGCGCGTGAGTTGAGAGTGTACGGGCGCTGACGTTGAAAACGGTCGGCATCATTTCGCCGGCGATTTTGTACATGCTGGGAATCATCAGCAGCAGGCCCTGGCTGGCTGTGAAGGTGGTAGTGAGAGAGCCGGCGGCCATTGCGCCGTGGATCGCGGCGACCGCTCCGCCTTCGCTCTGCATTTCGTATACGATCGGTACATTGCCGAAAATGTTCTTGCGCTCTTTGGCCGAATATTCGTCAGAGATTTCGGCCATCGGAGAAGATGGAGTAATAGGGTAGATCGCGACAACCTCGCTCATTGCATGTGCGCTGTGTGCCGCTGCGGCGTTACCGTCCATTGATACCCATTTCACGTCAGTCATGTTTACACCTCGATTGTGTTTGTATTGGTTGGAACTATTGACAATGCGGAAATCATTTCCTCTGCTTCTTCAACTTATGGAAAAATTCAGCGATGGCCGGAATGTTGCAAGTTTGTCGCATTGATGTCCTCCTCTGGCCGCCCCTATAATAGCGGGCAATTTCCGCTTGTAAAGCGTTTTTTGAGATTAATGAATGTTTAATATCAACAGGCAGTTAGCTTGATCTTACTGAGTTTGGCAGCCGCCTTTTTACATTGAGTCGCAAGTATGCAAAAATAATGACTTATTTCTCTATTTGTGCCGTGAGGAGAATCTTTCCGGTCTTTGAATGACATATCAGGCATTGTTCTTAACGGCATTTTTATTTGCGATTGCATGTTGTTCATGCTACTTGTTTCCCGATTCTTAAGAAAAACTTATTCGGGGCAATATGATTTGGTTATAACCAGGTAATCAGGGAAGGGAGATTTCAAATGTCGAAACGTTTTGCAGGTATTATGGTAATTGCCGTTATGGCTTTTCTGCCGGCTATGGCCTGGGCAGGATTCTTCGATTCGATGAAAAAAGCCGCCGGGATGGCTTCGGAGGAAAAAGTTCCGATGGGTCTCAAGGACATCTGTCCATCGCTGGCTTCATACGAAGGCACCGCTTACGATCCCTACAAAGACACCAAGAAGGAATTCACAAAGCTCAACATTCCGCAGGTGGACGATTTCAATCTCAACATGTTCAAGCTTTCCAACACCCTTGAGGCGGCTACATCCATCACCAACGCCACCAAGGAAGAAGTAGCCAAAAATCCGACCGACACCACAGCCATTACGGCCCGCATAACCGATCTTACAGCTGTCCTCACAAATCTCGGTGCTCAGGTTCCGGCCATAATCAGCTCCGGTCAGAATCTCGGAACGAATCTGCCAAGCATTCTCGCAGGGCCCAACGCAGTTAAAATCAAAGAAATTACTCAGTCAATCACCAACAGCATTGAAGAACTCAAGACTATTCCCGACAAAGCAAAAAATCTTGTGGCCGAGCTTGCCGAGCTTTCAAAAGTTATGACTGAAAACGCCCAGAAAGCCGCCGAAGGCGCCGTTGATCAGGCCAAAGACGCCGCTGCCGCCGCTCAGGATCAGGCCGCCGGCGCTGTCGAGCAGGCCAAAGACGCCGCCGCTGAAGGCATGGAAAAAGCCAAGGATGCCGCTGCAGAAGCCAAAGACGCTGCTGCGGAAGGAGCTGCAAAGGCTGAAGAAGGCGCGGCCAAGGCCGAAGAAGCCACCAAAACCGAATAAGCCTGAAAAAAAATATATATATTGGAGGCGGACGTTTCGAGCCTGAAGCATCCGCTTTTTTATTTGCATGGCGGCGCTTCTTTCTGGATACTCATTGACAATGAGCTGATTCTGAAGGGGGTTGAGAATGTACATGCGGATTGAACTGCATATTCGTGTGTTTTTTATTCTGCTTGCAATTGCCGTTGCCGGTGTTTTCGTATCCTGCGGCGGCGAATCTTCCGCTGATGGTGATATTGATACGGACACTGGAGAAAAAGACAACAACAATCTTGAAGGCGGCGACTTGGAGGAAAATTCCCCTGATGGAGATGTCGTTTCAGACGGAGATGAGTCTTCGGATGGCGACAATGATTCTGATGGAGATGAAACATCCGATGGCGACGTAACGTATGATGGTGACTGCACTGGCGATGGTGACGATATGGCTGACGGTGACGTTATCATTGACGGCGACGATGCACCAGATGGCGATTCGGATATAGCAGAAGAAGAAAATCCTCCTGAAGTCAGGGGGTATGTCAGCCTGTGGGAAACAGCCATGCGTGTTGACAGCGCCAGAAGCACGTTTGATCAGACAGTTTCCATCTCAGCCTCTTTTTATCTGAACGAAATGCATGACGGTGATGAAGTGACGGAAGTCGGTCAGTGCCGGATTTATCCTGTGAACCAGAATGCTTATCAGTACACCATGCTTGATGCCGGGCGCATAACTGTTTTCGGTGCGGTGCTTTCACCGGTATATTCCGACTGTGAAAACATAGGCAAATCTGAGCGCTCAGGCTGCATGTATTACTTTGAAGACGTTTACCAGCTTGACGATCTTTTCGATCCCGGCGACCATATAAGCGCTGACGTGGCAGGGAATGGCGATGTTCCCTCCTTCGAACTGGAACTTGATGCTCCGCAGGAACTGGCCGGACTAAGTCCTGATATATTTGCCGATTCCTATTATTACGATGCCGGAGAGCCGCTTTCGTTGAGCTGGCAGCCCGGCGACAATAAGCAGATGGTGCAGCTTTCCATACAGGCTTATGTTTACTCGAATTATCAGCTGACTGACGGTTATTCGCTGTATTGCCTTACAGAGGACGACGGTTCGTTTGATGTTCCGTCCGGGGCGCTTGAATATCTGCCGGATGCGGCCAATTACACCAGTATTACCATCAGCAGGCAGATTTCGACTGTTAAGCGAAAGGATGATGTGGAAACTACGCTTTCCATCGGTTCGCAATTGTGCCGCGTATGGTCGTTCATTAACTGAGCTTAATATTCTTCTAACATTTACTGTTGCCAAACGGCGCTTTAAATGTAGAATGTACACACAACACAGTAAGACATCTGGTATTCTGCAAAATGTCTTCCATGGACGCGGATTACCTTGGAACAAAACCCGGCAATGAACTCAGCAGGCTGTTTATGAAATTTTACGGCAACATATTCATCTTTAATTTGAGGAGGTACTGATGCCCCTGGAAGGAAGCGAACTCCAAAGACTCAAGGACAAGGCGTTGCGCATCCGCGAAATGATCGTGGAAGTCACCGAAAAATGCGGCGGAAGCCACATCGGAGGCGCATTGTCGCAGACCGACATACTGGTTGCGCTCTACTACAAGTATATGAAATACGACCCGAAAGACCCCAACTTGCCGGATCGTGACCGCTTTATCCTCAGCAAAGGCCATGGAGGTGTCGGCCATGCCGTTGTTCTGGGAGAAGTCGGCTTCTTTAATCCCGACGATCTGAAGGACTTCAACA
>JAKQSH010000082.1 GCA_029570245.1 Deltaproteobacteria bacterium
ACCGCCACCGCCAGGAGAGCCCGCAACTCCTGCGGCTCCGCTGCCTGGACTCCAGAATCCGGTATTTCCAGCTACCATACCGAAGTTATCGCCTCCAGCACCGTTTTCTCCATTCAGACCATCACTGCCGGTGCTGCCGGAACCGCCGTCAGAACCGGAGGCGCCGCGTCCACCTCTTCCGTCGTAAATTCCAGGGAAGGCGCCATCAGCGCCGTTGTACCCGGCGCAACTGCCGCGCGTTTCGCGACATGACAGGCCACCGTTGCCGCCGCCGGCGCCGCAAGTAGACAAACCGCCGCGCCCGGCGCCGGGCCTGTCGTTCTCATGGCATATAAAACCGCCGATTATCGGCACATTGCCGCCGTCTTCCTTGGCATCGTCGCCTTTGGCGCCGTCGTTGCCGTTATCGCCGTCCTGACCGACAGTGCTTATATACAGACCGGCTGCGCCATTGCCGGAGATAATCGTGCAGTCTTCAAGAATGAGCGCATCGGCGGCCTTGGCGAACACACCGTAAGAGCTTTCACCGGCGGCGCTGCCGTTTCCGGCGCGGATGCTCAGCATGGAAACCATGGTGCGCTGCACAATACCTTTAGCCTCAAGACCGATATTCGAAGTGCTGATAAGGTTCGCTTCGTAGCCGGAGGCGCGCATCCATCCAAGCGGAGCTTCTTCGGGGTCGGATTCGTTCTGGTTGTATCCGCCGTAAAGGCTGATGCCTGAGCTGAGCTTGAATTTTTCGGTGTAGTTGCCGGAAGCTATATAGACCTCACGCTTCTTCGGGTCCATGGCCACCATCGAAATTGCGTCACTGATTTTTTTGACCGGGTCGTCGATTGTTCCGGCGCCGCTGTTGCTGCCGGTTGACGATACGAAAACCGCCAGCTCAATGTTACCGTCGATGCCGTCGCAGTTGGAGTCCTTGAACTGACGATCCGGCAGGTCTTCGTAGCCTTCGAATTCGCAGTAATATGTACAACCTTCACCTGTAAGGTCCCACCAGTTTGCGTCGCAGTCGGTGGCTTTGCCATAAAGCTCCACCACCACGGTCAGGTCCCAGCCGTTGTTGGCCGACGCCGGAGCGCTGATGGTAATAATGGCGTTATGCTGACCGTAAGTAGTCGGTTCGTACACAACGTTGATTCCGAGGTTGGTGGTTCCGGCGATTACAGAATATGCCCCGCCGGCAAACGGATTTTCCGGCGTCAGTCTTTCGATTCTGAACGTACCGGCAGGAGTTTCGCCCAGCATCTCAATTGTAACAGCCGTAACATTTGCAGCCCCGACACCGACATTTTCTACCAGAAGGTCTTCGTCTTTCGGGTCCGCCCCGGAGAGTTCCGAAAATTGAACCTGACCGAACGAGATCGGCGAAGCCGGCCTAACTTCGAGTTGCGGCCCGATGCCTTCGACGCGCAGAGGAATCTGAAGCAGTTCGTTCCCGGGCGCATCGGATACTATGGTAAGATAGGCCGTGCTGACGATTCTTGCGTTGGGAATTGCAATAGCGGTCATTTCGATTGAATTCGGCAGGCCGCTGTCGGAGCCTTCCGGCGCAAGGTTAAGCGGGTAGGTGTTGCTGTCTGCCAGATCGAAAACGAAACCGGTGTCGTTTTCGATATAGGCGTCGGTTATATTCAGGACATGACCGCCGCAGTTGAATATTTCGACTCCCATTTCCGAATCGTCGCCGATAGCGACTTCCTGGAAATCGACAATAGTCGGCTGCGCGCAGATTCTGGGTTGCACGCCATTACCAATGACCTCCACTTCGAATTCAGGAGCTTTGGCGTCGTTGGTCTGGAAAATGACTGTGTTCGCCGTTTCGCCTTCAGTAATGGCGGCAAATGTAATCAGAACTTCTCTTGAACCGCCGTATGGAACCAGCAGCTCCGATGGAAGATTCTGATCGAAGCGGAAACTGGCGTCGGTCTGATTTTCGAAACGGAATCCGGTAACCTTCAGGGTCGCGTTGGCGTCGTCCTGAATTTTTGTATTCTGAATGATTATGGGAAGAGTTTTGGTTGTCTGAACTTTAACATCGCCGAAATCCAGAGGCTCGCCTTCAGGGGAAACGTAAGCGTTGGCTTCACCTTTTTCGCGGGTTACCAGATCGACTTTGGGGGTCATCCACCAGGCATCGGTGTTAATCTGCAAGGTGCCGACATCAATAACGCCCGTGCCGACATAATTCAGGTGAATTTCCTTCGTCTGTCCGACATCAAGCAGAATGGTTTCATTTTCTTCAAGAACATCGGCGTCGGCAATTGTAAAAGGACTGCTGGTGCTTTCATCAACGCCCCATATTTCGTATGAAATACGGAGTTTCTTTGTCGGCCCCAGATTTTCTATAAATACGGTGCAGGTAGCGGAGTTGCCGTATACAACCGCACCGAAGTCGCAGAGCATGCTGCCGCCGGAAGACGTGGTGATTACGAAATCGGGGTCGCGCTCGCCTTCCCCATCCCCTTCACCTTCACCCTCGCCCTCGCCTTCTCCTTCCCCCTCGCCTTCTCCACCATCGCCGTCTCCGAGGCTGGTACATAGATGTGTATCAGGATCGCAGTATGTTCCTGGAAACGCGGCACAATCATCTTCCGAATAGCAGTAAACCACGCAGGAGCCTCCGGGCTCGCAGGCCGAACTTGGAGCGCAGTACATATCGCCCCACTCGGTGGCGCAACAGCAGCCGCTGTCGCAGTCGCTATCATTGGCGCAGACATCGGCGCAGACCGAACCTGACGGATCGTCGATGGTGCCCATCCTGACCTGCCCATCGGGACAATCGTACTGATTGGCGTCTCCATCCGTTATATCCTGATTGCCGCTGTCGCCACAGGCGCTGACGAAAAGAGATACAATCAACCCCATCAAAGCCAGTACAACCGCTTTTCTATCCATCACTGTTCCC
Organism: Deltaproteobacteria bacterium; assembly: GCA_029570245.1. Taxonomy (GTDB): domain Bacteria; phylum Myxococcota_A; class SURF-8; order SURF-8; family SURF-8; genus JAKQSH01. The sequence goes on from JAKQSH010000082.1 coordinate 2,912, forward strand.
CTCTGGATTGGTTTAACGGCCCTAAAACACATGCCGACACAACTTTCAGAAAGTTGTCAGTTAAAATCGTCCAAGTTCAGTTTACTATATTAGGGGAGAAATGGTCAATTAAGAATTGTTCAGGAAGAAACAGGTTTTGAATAATTTTTCCGCCAGTTTTCCAGCCATTTCTCAAGCGGAACTCCAAGAATGGCGCGCCATGCGGCGGCGAAACGCTGACCTTCACCTACATCATTGATAATTCTGATTATTTTATCTCTGCCGAACTCTTCCAGCAAATCGACAAAAACCCAGTGCGCAACAAGATAAACGATTTTCGGCTGTTTTTTAACCATGCGGTCGCCGTCGGATAGCGGGTCGCCGTCTTGAGCACCACGCAGGTAATACCTGCGGATATCCTCACGAGGCCCGCGCTGGTCGGCCTGTTCTGCGGTAACCGACGCCATACCCTCTCGGAACCACAGAGGAAAATCCTTGCGGTGCCAGTTATGCCGCCGGCCTCCGTTCTGGTACATTACGACGTGCGTCATTTCGTGTGTCATCATTTTGCGAACGCGCATTTCAAGTCGATCACCGCCCCAGGTACGCGGAGATTGCAGGTCGATGGTGTCATAGCGCGCCCAGCCGCGCAGCCAGGGATAACCGTGACGATGAATCCGCTCTTCAAGATCACCGTGAGTCGGATGAATGCGGATGGTCAGTTTTTCCTTGAAATCGCCCCACTGAACAACCTTCGGCAATGCGTCGCGCACCGCCAGAGAAACCATTTCGGCCTCTTCGGAATCGACATGATTGTACAGAATTTCCACATCCGCTTCGTGTGCCGGATTGCGGTAGTAAATGCGCCCGTCCAGCCGCAGACCACTGGTAGCGCAGGCGCTTGATACAAAAGCAACACAAAGCGCCAGGCATATCAACAGCAAATTGTTACGGCTGTCTTTCATCGTTCAGCTTCGCACTCTTTTCAAGCTCGGCCTGCCAGTCTTTGTAAAGCTGCTCCCATGGATAAAGCTTTACGGCAGTCGCTGCGCGAGCGCGGGCCTGAGCGACATCACCGACGGCGAACCAGGCTTTTGATATTTTATAGGCGATAAGCGCCATGTATTCCTGATAAGAACCGTCGATATTCTTAGGAGTGCTTCTGGCGGCCTGCATATATGCCGCAATGGCTTTCGAATATTCTTTCTGTTCGAAGTAAAATTCGCCGTCCCAGAAATAGCTGCGGGCAGTCATCCAGATCGCGCATTTCGGGCAAGTGCCCGGATTGTCGATCAGCAATCTGTAGCCCTGAGCGTAACTGATATCCATGCGGTTGTTCATAAGGCAGGAATCCGGGTGATCGTAATGATCCGGCAGCTTGAAAAGCGCATGTCCCATTTCGTGCGCCAGCACAAAAGCGCCGATTATTTCGTTGCGCTCGCACCGGCTGACTTCACCCTGCAATGGGTCAATGAAAAACGGGATGCGTGTGTCCATGCCGAAAGTGTTCGCCATAATGCCGCGCCCGCCGAGCGCGGTCAGTTTCGGACTTTTCGAAGAAAAACCTCCGACTTTGCAGCTTGTGAAAATACTGTGGGGGAACGGCTGTGTTGCGTCGTCATACAGAATGAATGTATTGGTAATTATCAGATCATATTTTGTAAGCTGCTTAAACAGCAGACGCCAGTTCTGATAACTGCGATATTCAATCTTCGATGGGTCAAGGATGGAACGCCCGTTGATTTTTATACGGGAAATTTCCGCTATCTTCGAATTCATCTGAGCCACGACGCCATCATACAGTTTTTCGTATGAGTCGTAGTTGGCACGCTCTTCTTCGGGAAAGAACGCCTGCAGTTCTTCGATTTTCCAGCGTTTCAGAAAAGCCAGTATTTTTTCGCGCCACTGCGTAAAATCGTTCTGCGTACCAACCTTGAAGCGTCTCGCTTCGTAGTCGGCGAAATCCGGGCTTTTTCTGTCAAGGTTATCCGCAAAAAAACGTTCAATGCTCATCCTTCCTGCAAATTTGAATTCAGGCGCAGGTGCTCCGAATTTGTCCTTGAACATGAAAGCCGCAGTCTTCAGCATCTGAGCCACATCGGATTCGGAAATGTCGTCGAAATCTTCGTCTATAACAAGCAGAACGTTAAGAGTCGCCGGTTTATAGTGTTCGAACAGCTTATAATTTTTCAGGCTTTCTTCAGCATGAGTTTTTCCGGCAAAGCCGACAGCCGAGAAAAAGAAGGCAATCAGCGCAATGATGTTTATCTTCATTTTTCAGTCCCGTATAGAAGGCAGCATTATTTCCGCCTGATTTTTAACACACGCCACGAAATCGGACAAGGCAGATCGAAAAATTAACCGACATGCCTGCCGCTTTGAGAATTCCGGGCGGATTCCCTGTGCTTTACGGCCTTGCCGACTTCACGCCGGATCATATTCACCAGATCAGGCAGACCCGTACCATTGTGGGCGCTGATGCACACGAACCGACCGGAATCAGGCTTTTCGATTTCCACATCTTCCGGCAACATGTCGATTTTGTTGTAAACAACAATCTGCGGAATGCCGGATAACTGCATGTCCTTGAGAATTCTGTCAACGCTGCTCATCTGCTGTTCGCACTGTGGACTGGAAATATCCACGACATGCAGCAACAGATCGGTTTCGTTCAGTTCCTCAAGCGTGGCCTTGAAAGCCGAAATCAGTTCCTGCGGAAGTTCGCGTATGAAACCGACGGTATCAACCAGCAGCATTTCGCGCTCGTCGGGAAATCGGAGGCGACGCGATGTCGGATCAAGGGTGGCGAAAAGCTTGTTTTCAACGAACACGTTGCTGTTCGTAAGTCTGTTCAACAGCGTCGATTTGCCTGCATTGGTGTAGCCGACCAGACCGACGACAGGAACATCGTTGCGCTTGCGTTTTTCGCGACGCAGACGGCGCTGTTCCGACAATTTTTCTATCTCGCGTTCCAGCAGCGCAATGCGATCTCTTGTAACACGGCGGTCGATTTCGAGCTTCTGTTCACCCGGCCCGCGCCCGCCGATGCCGCCCATAAGGCGCGAAAAAGCACGGTCCTTCTTCTGAGCCAGACGCGGCAGACGGTATTTGAGCTGCGCCAGTTCAACCTGAATGCGTCCGTCACGAGTCTGAGCACGACCGGCGAAGATGTCCAGAATCAATTGAGTGCGGTCTATGACCTTCATATCGGTGAATTCGGCAATGGAACGCAACTGCGCCGGGCTCAACTCGCGGTCGAAAATCAGCAGATCGGCATCGGCCTGCATGCATTCAATAAGCAGTTCACGCAGACGTCCGACGCCGAGAATGTATTTCGGGTCGATCTGAAAACGTCGCTGAACAACCCGCCCGACGACTTCAACCCCGGCGGTTTCCGCCAGCTGCGCCAGTTCATCCAGACGTTCATCCTGAATCGCCGACGACTCGGTTGTGACACCGACCAGAAAAGCACGGTCGGTAAAGCGCAATTTATGAACCTGACGTCCTTTTAGTTGCGAAAACTGGTCTTCAAGGGCGCTCATCAGCTCAAGGAAATCTTCGTTCAGGTGGTGAACGCTTATCGGATCGGAAATCCAGAAACGTTTCTTTTCGTCGTTTTCCGGCAGCAGATGAGCGTATTGAATATTCCCCGGAAAACCTTTTTCATCGACTTCCAGTGCTGCCACCATATCAAGCCGAAGAAGCGCCATGTCGCCCAGGTCTTCTTCGCTCAACGGCTCACCCTTGAGGTGAGTATGCACCAGACGCAGATTGCGCAGGCGTCCAGCCGACTCGCCAAGGCGTCCGAAGTCGGGCATGTAAAGCCGCTCGGCATTGCCGATAATCACCTGCTCGATATTTCCGCGCCGGTCGATGAGAATTCCGATTTGCCGTCCGATTTCGCGGGAAATGCCCGCCATGAGCCGGGCCGGTTCGACGTTTATTATTTCTCCGGGCCTTATGCGTCGCTTGCCCAGCTTTTCCAGCGCCGAAAGCTGGCTGGCTTTCAAGCCGCTTTTGTTTCCGTAAATGTTAGAGATGGTTTCCGTCCTTCCTGAAGAATATCCATATGGAATTAATGTAATATCGAATTTTCGGTTTTCAGCAGGCCTGCTGTCAAGAATTTAAAGAGTATTCTTCAGCTTGCCACAATCGCACGCTGTATGTTATCTGTAAACAACGGAAAAAAAGCGCAATGGCGCGCGCAAACAATGGAGCATTTCTATTGACCTCCGCACAAGTAAAACATATAGGCGGCTTTTCTCCGGCAGAATTCTTTTCCAGCCTGGGGCTTATGCAGGACCTGGAATTCGATACTCAGCTTCTGCATTCGTGGCGTGTCGCCCTGGCGTCATACCGCATGGCCGGTAAGCTGTGCCCAGAAAACGCCGTTAAAGTTTTTTATGCTGCGCTGCTGGCCGACGTGGGAGCCATACACTTCAGCCGTCACATTGTACATTCGCTGATGGCTGCCCCGGCTGGAATAAACCAGAAATCGCGCGTCGATCTTTTCTTTCACCCGGAAATCGCCTACAAAAGCCTGCGCGAAATGCCCAGGCTGGGAACAGTAGCCGATCTGGTGCGCATGCACCACGAAAACATCGACGGTTCAGGCTATCCGCGTGGATTGCGCGAAGGCGATATTCCTAAGGAAGCAATGATATTGCGTCTGGCCGACATGCTCGATCTTGTGATAAGAACCGAGCATCCGGAAAACCCGGACGAGGTGCGACGCTCGCTCAAGCCTTTCATCG
>JAKQSH010000491.1 GCA_029570245.1 Deltaproteobacteria bacterium
CGGGCGGATGAAAAAATGATCGGCGTTTTCGTCCGGTTTCATGGGCACTTCTCCGTCGGCTACGCTGTCGGCCCACAAATCCCAGTAGGGCCATGTCTTGTAAGCGTCGGCGGCTGCTCCCATGCGTTCCTGCACGATGCGGGCTTCTTCGGAAGTAAGAGGCAATCCGGTTGAAGCCGCAGAGAGCAGGAAAGTCGCCACATCGCCGTTCCAGCGTTCGTAATCCGACTGGCTTTCGGTGTCGTGAACAATGTCGTCGGCGCGAATTGCGACGCCTTCGAGCAGCGACTGCGCCACTTCGTTGTAACCCATTTCGAGCGAGTTCAGCAACGCCGCCAGGTGGAAATAACGGATTATCGCCCAGTTGAAATAATTACCCGCTCCGGCCAGTCCTTCGTAAGCCCCGCCGAAACCCTGTCCGCAGTCGTTTTCGCGCGGATCGCCATAAGCGAGTATGGCCGATGTGTATTTTGCGTTGCATTCGGCATTTGGAATGAGACTTTCGTAATTCACGAAACTGGCCAGGTCTTTTACTACGCTTCCGCCTTCTTCCTCCATGGGAATATAGGCATTGCCTTCCTTGTCTTTGGTACGGATGTAATATCCAGAATCCACAATGTCGCGGGCGAAACCCTGAATATATTCGTAAGCCGTGCGGCAGGCTTCGCGTACACTTTCATCCTTGCCCTCAAGCGCGACGCGGCGCAGCAGCGGTGCTGCGCGGTAAAGATGCGGAACATCATCTTTTGAACGCATGTTGCGCTGCCAGATGGAGCCATAATATGGACAGTTCGCATTAGGGATGGTATGGGCGTTCCAGTCGTATTTTTCGACTTTGACAGGATCGTAATCCACGTAAACCTTGCGCCCGCCTTCCATTTCGTAACCGTGGTTATGCGTGAATATTGCACGCGCCATAATATATGGGTTGGGATCGTTGTCTCCGTATGTCATTCCGTAAAAATTTGCCAGAATACCTTTGGCGTATTGTTCAACTATGCGCCCGAACATCTCGTCGCCGGTGCTGAGATAGCCGGATGCAGCTCCCATGAGAATTCGCGAAACGCGCAGGGTTATGTTGTCGGCCCCTCCGAAATGCGAAAACGTAACGGTGTCGCCGGACTTCGTGGCGCTGGTGTCCTGCCAGTATTCCTTATAATCAAGCATATTGGCGTCATAGGATTTGTCCAGACCGTGGCTGTTCCACCAGAGCCAGTTGAAGTAAGCAGCTTCCTTCCAAAACCCGGTTACTTTGCGCGTGAATTCTGCAATCTCTTCTTCTGTAGGGGGCTCTCCCACATCCGGTCTGGTGAATTCGAATGGCAGAGAATCCGGCAGACCGCCGTCAGCTTCTTCTTCATTTTCAAGCATCGACTCCGAATCTGCAGCTTCAGCTTCAGCAGCATCTCCGTCGTTTTCGGCGTCGAGTTCGGCCTCTTCAGCTTCGGTATCGCAGTCCGAAGCTTCCTCAGCTGTCTCATTGTCACAGTCTGTAGATTCGGAATCGCCATCGCTTTCCGTTCCGGCGGTGTCACCGTCTTCACCGAGACCGGAATCATCTTCGCAGCCGGGCGCAACGAACAGCAACATAAGAATAAAAAGAAACAACACTGTCTTTTTCATCAGTATCAAACCTCCAATATGTGCAGAACTTCAAAATAATCCGATTTTCTGAATACTACAGGTAATTTTCAAATACAAGATCACAGCATTAAACAAAGCGCGAATATTTCATTTATCATTGCCGGGCAAGCGGCTATAATTTTACGGAATTCACAAACGGAGTTTTTTTTAAATGAAATACTGTTTCCATTCTGCGGCGTTTATTATGATGTTTCTGTTCGTTTTCATCGCAGCCTGCAACGAGGAAGACGATTTTTACTGGTGCGGCTGCAATGACGACGGCGACTACGACGCCCTGGAGAACGACGGAGAAGCAACCGCAGACGGTGATATGTCCGAAACCGCCGACGAGGATTCTGCCGGAACCGACGGCGACACCGACACTGGCGAGTCAGTTGAAGAAAGTGAAAATCAGGGTGAGCAGGACGCGGAAGAAGTGCCGTTCGTGCCCGCCGACTGTCTCAGCGATGCCGGCTGTACGCGCGTAATGGTGGCGGCTCATCGCGGTTACCATGCCGAATTTCCCGACAACACTCTGGCCGCCGTGCGCGCCGCTTTTGATATCGGTGCGGACTTCGTTGAGGTGGACGTTCTGGAAACGGCTGACGACGTGCTGGTACTCTCACATGAAAACAACCTGGCTGATATTACCGACGGAACAGGCAGCATCAGTGAATCCAACTGGGACGATATAAAAAAACTCAATGTAAAAGGCGGCGACTCAGGCAACCCGGAAAGTGCTCATCTGGCTACATTTGCTGATGCTCTGGCAATGGCCAGGGATTACGGCAGAATGCTGTATGTTGATGTCAAAACCGGGCGCGGTGATCTGATTGTGGAAGCTATTCGGAGCGGCAATTACTATAAAGAAGCCCTTGTGCGCGACGAAATAGAAAACCTGCTGCCGATGCTTCAGATTGATTCAAATCTTCTTGTTATGCCGCCGGTCGATAACGCAGAGCATTTCGACAGCGTCATTTCGCAGCATGCTGCGCCCATCGTTGAAATAGCACAGATCGGTCCCAATGCCGAACTGGGCGCTTACATAAAAGGAAATGGCGTAAAAATTCAGCAGGATGTTATGGGTTACGGCGATCTGAGAGTTTTTGCGAGCGGCGATTACAGCGGCTGGAAGGAATTCGTCGAAGCCGGAGTGCTGCTTCTGCAGACCGATATGCCGGACCTGCTGATTCCGGCTGTAAGGCAGTACAACCGGAGCGGCGTCTTTCCCGAATCGGCACCGGAAGATTAAAGGCGCAATTCATGTACAAATTCGCCCGCCCGCGCATTTTCGCCAGCCGTTGCCTTGGGTTTGAAGCCTGTCGCTGGAACGGTGCTATAATAAACACCGAAATCACTCGCCGACTTGCTCCGCATGTGGATTTCATCACCGACTGTCCTGAAGTGGCAATAGGTCTTGGAATTCCACGCGACCCAATAAGAATCATTGAGCATGAAGGCGAACTTGAGCTCTATCAGCCTGCAAACGGCCTTGATCTTACGGAAAAAATGAGGAAACACACTGCCGGGTTTCTGGATTCCATGCCGCAGGTTGACGGTTTTATTCTGCAGTCGCGCTCGCCGTCCTGCGGTCCGTGGGATGTCAAGATTTATAACGGCAGATCGCCGAAGGCTCAGACGCTCAGGCGCGCCGCCGGATTTTTCGGCGGCGAGGTGCTGAGTCGCTTTGGATCACTGCCTGTTGAAGACGAAGGTCGCCTTACAAATTTTACAATCCGGGAGCGTTTTTACACTCAGATTTTCACGCTGGCGGAGTTTCGCGCTGTGCGCGCTTCCGGCAGAGCAAGCCGTCTGGTTGAATTCATGTCGCACCACAAATTGCTTCTGATGGCCTGTCATCAGAGGGAACAGAAAACGCTGGGGCACATTGCTGCAAGTCACGAAGGGTTGCCTTTCGATATGGTACTGGACGAATTCGAAACTCATCTGCTGCTTGCTCTGCACAACGGCCCGCGCCGCAACGGAGCGATAAACGCTCTCATGCATGCATTGGGTTATTTCAAGAAAGAACTCAAGACGCAGGAAAAACGCTATTTTCTGGAACTCCTGGATGAATTCCGCAACAGCAGAATTCCGCTTTCGAGCCTCAATTCGGTTATAAAAGCCTGGATAGAACGCAGCGATGAATCATATCTGCGCATGCAGAGCTTTTTCGAACCTTACCCATCCGATCTTGTGGACATCAGCGATTCCGGCGCCGGTCGCGATTACTGATCGCTGGTCACTGAGCAGTTCTGTCGCCGCAGTTTCAGTAATATGCAGCAGCTTCCGTTCCGTCGTTGCCGTCCGTTTCCGGATTTAGAGAACATCCACCGAAGCTTCCGTCGCAAGTCAAACGCCATATGCCATTATCTTGTGCACACAGAATCGTAATAATCCGAAAAATCCCCTTTGACATCGCTGGATTATAGGTCATATAATTTCAAAAAGGTGGAAGGTCATTTCTGGAAAAGGCAGGGCAGGCCAGTTGTGGGGTCGAAAGCGATGAGGAACAATGCATCGCGGCCAGATAAACGGCAGTAGATTGGAGTGGTTATGAAAAGCTATCGTATGTTCAATCTTGCAATGGCGGTAATCGTTCTGGTTTTCACGCTGGCGGCCTGCAGCTCCGGCTCCAGCGGTTCCGGCGACGACAACAAGGACGGCGAAGATTCCGATGGAGACAGCACAGGTTGCTTCTGCGCGTTCGGCTGCAACCCGGACGGTTCGTGCATGTCTCAGCCTTGCGATGAAGACACCGACTGCCCTATCGGTTATTTCTGCGACGACGGCAAATGCGTCGATCCCGACAATCCTGCTGACGGAGACAGCGGCAGCTCTGTTGACCCGGATGGAGACAAGGGAAACGACAATATTCCGCCCAAAGATGACCTAGTGGATGCAATTACTGATGTCGAGTGGGAAACCGGAATTCCGCACGACGAAAAGGACCCCTGGATTCAGGTTTCTGACATCCGCATAATTTTCGGCGCAATTCCTATAGGTTCCGAAGACACCAAATATGTAACCGTAACCAACAACGGTCTGGCTGATCTGGTAATTGACGATATATACATTTACTATGACGGCAAGGAAGACAACCCGGAAATCTGGCCGGCTCACGACGAACTGCCGATTACCATACTGCCATCGGAAAGCGTTGAAATCGGCGCAACTTATGGTCCGCAGGACCTGGACAAAGATAAAGACGTGCTGGTTATCCACTCCAACGACCCGGCAGAGCCCAATTTCGGTGTAGCAATTTACACCGACGTGAAAGCCTTCGGCGATTTGGCTGTTGAACCGACAGCTGTGCATTTCGGAGTCGTCAGACCCGGAAATCATCGGGAAAAATTCAAAATCATCAATCGCGGCGGATTGGATGCCAGAATATTCTCAATCACGCTTGCTGAAGGTACTGAAGGCGTTTTCAGTCTGGAAGGCTTCACACCGGGCGAGGAATTCACTATCGACGCCAGCAGAAGCAAAGAGATAACCATCAATTATTCGCCCGAAAGCGCCGATGGCGTGCCGGATGAAACCATCGTCACCATAATATCCGATGATGAGAAGAACCCGACCATTCAGGTTCCGGTTACTGGCACCAGCTGTATTCCAGCCGCCGGAGTCAATCCGACTGCGTTGTCTTTTACCGTGGAAGAAACAGGCGGAATTGACAATCAGTGCAGCACGCTCAAAAACGAAGGCTGCGAACCGCTTGAAATCACAAATATCGAAGTTACCGACACTGCCGGTGGGGCGTTCTCCATGACCAGCGGTTTCTCATTCCCCTTCACGCTGCCGTTCGGACATACCGAGGAAATCTGTATTCAGTATTCTCCCACAAGCGAAAGTCAGACCACCGGCAACGTAACTGTCGAATCCAACGATCCAGACAACGCTATCATCGACATTCCGCTCAGCGGCACATATTTCAGAGACCCGATGGTCATCGGACATTTCACCAACGTCATCACCGGCGATCCTATTCCCGGCCTTTTCTGGGAATTGCAGGATTTCGATACCGGCAGCGTTGTTGACACGTCCGATCCGGCGGATGCGACCGGTACTGCCCCAATGAGAGATACTTATCCGATCGACAAATACATCGGCCATGTTCCCGGCGGCGAGCACGGCGGTCTGGTCTGCCCGGACATGGAAATCCAGCTGCTGGCGAACAAAACCGTTCATGTCTATTTCAGCTGCCAGCCTGAGCTTATTGAAGGCTCCATGCGCATAGTTTTGCGCTGGGACAACTCCAATGCCGGCGGCGCCGACCTGGACGCGCATCTCTTCATGCCGAACGGCGGTCATGTATATTTCAGCAATCCCACACAAGGCGCGGCGCAACTTGACCACGACGGCGGTATTCAGCCCGCTCCTACTGAGTTCTCGCCGGAAACCATGACCATCAACTCGTTCATAAGCGGCAAATACTGCTTCGCCATCCACGACTACAATTACAATTCCGGCCCCTGGCACGGTATCAACACGGTTGTTGATGTGTTCGACAACAACGGGCTTGTACAAACCATAAACGGACCGGCGCAGAATGCTTCCGGCGGCTGGTGGCGGGTTATCGAGATCGACGGGGCCACACAGACAATCACCACAGTTGATGTACTCGGCAGCAGCCAGCCATCCTGCAATTAACAACTGAACATGCTAAAAAGAATCGGCGCGCCGTAGGCGCGCCGATTCTTTTTTTATTCCGTAATTGCGAAGATTCTCAGTGACAGACCCTGTTGCGCCCGCTCTGTTTGGCTTTATACAGCATTTTATCTGCGGCCTTGAGAACTTCACGTGCGCTTGAGTAACGCGCGTTGTGTTCGGCTACTCCGAAACTGGCGCTTACGGAAACCTGCTCACCGCGACGGCTGCGTCCTCCAGGTTTGCGCACTGTAAGCGATGCGGAAGCGATCGTTTCTCTTACCGAATCGAGAGCTTCAGCCGCCTCGGAAGCCGTAAGACCTGGAAATACTATGGTAAATTCTTCTCCGCCGTAACGATAGGCTTTTCCGCCTGCAGTCTTCATCAGGTTGGATGCAACAAAACGCAGCACGTCATCGCCGGTATCGTGGCCGTATGTGTCGTTGAATTTCTTGAAGTGATCGACATCCGCCATGGCAAGCGAATAGGTCCCTCCGAGCTTCGCCAGTTTTTCTTCCAGTGCGCGCCGTCCGGGCAGTCCGGTAAGCTCATCCTGAAAAGCGCGCCCCCAGGAAAGAAGAAAAACGCACCACAACATTATAAACCCGGCGGCCATGAAACACAGCTGCGGATAAATGCGCATATCAAGCTTCAGAAAGCCAGGATTGAATCCGTCGATACCGAGCATTACCAGCAGAACGATAATACTGAAAGCCGGAGCCAGCACCGGATATTCGGTGCCGCGCAGACGCATCAACAGAAAAATTGCGCCTGCCACAAGCGCAATACTTATGGGCGGACTGGCCAGCATGGAAGGATCCGAAATCAACCATGGCAGCTTGTGAAAAAGTCCATCTGCAAGTGCATAGAAATGCTTTCCGAACAGATACAGCATTCCCGGCGGCAGCAGCACCAGCAGAAAACGCGTTATGCCGAAACGATTGAACAGCCCGCGCTCGCGCAGGTACGCCAGCGCTACGATCTGAAAGGCCAGAATGCCGGGTAAGGCTCCGCGCCACGCTGGATTGAAGTTGCCCAGCGCCGCCATGCTTGAAAAACAATTGGCAATGGACAACAGCAGAGCCATAAGGGCAATCCGGGTCTGATTGAAAACCAGCGCCGGAAAAACAGGCAGCAGCAACACCAGTCCTGCAGCAAGACGCAATCCGCCGACCGAAAGTGCGTGATCGAGCACTGCATCGAATTCGAGCAGAGCGGTTCCGGCATAGCGCGCAACAACAATCGGCAGAATCGCCAGAAACGCAGGGACAATAATGTGTTTTCTTTTGCCGAGCATTTTCCTCCTGACTGTCGATCATTATATTCATTGTATGGTATTTTGCCAAATACTGCTTTTATTGCCGAAGAAAGCGGATTTGTGTCCCGACGTTAATGGTGATATAGCTGAAAAAGAAAATATGGCATTCCAAATCCGGGAGGAAAAAATGAGCGCCGATCATACAATGCGACTGATGGATTTTCTCGATAAGGGAGTAACCGCATCCCATGCCGCAGCCGAAGCCGTGGCCATGCTTGAGGAAAAAGGCTTCAAGCGTTATTCGGAGCGCAAAGGCTGGGTTCTGCCGACTGGCGCAGCCGGTTATGTAGTACGCGACGATTCTTCTGTCATAGCTTTCCGTATGGGACGCCGCAGTCCGGCTGATACCGGATTTCGTATTGTCGGCGCTCATACCGATGTTCCCGGTCTGAGGGTGAAACCATTCGGCGCATACAAAAAAGAAGGTTACAAGCTTCTGGGAGTCGAAATTTACGGCGGTCCGATACTTGCGAGCTGGATGGATCGCGATCTTACGCTGGCCGGGCGGGCGTTCATAAAAAGCAGCGACGGATCGGCTCCGCAGACGCGCCTTTTCAATTTCGAAAAGCCGCTCTGTCGCATTCCACAGGTCGCTATTCATCTTAACCGCAGCGTCAATGACGACGGGCTCAAGCTTAACAAGCAGACGCATCTGCCTCCTCTGTGCGGCATCGACGACGGCGCACCGTTCGAAATGGACGGCATCCGTGAGCGCATTGCCGTCCTTCTTGATTGTGAACCCGGCGATATAGTGGACTTCAGGCTCGAAGTGGTCGATACGCAGAAGGCTGCTCTGTGCGGATTCGACGGCGATTTCTATTCTTCCGGTCGCATCGACAACCTGGGTGGAAGCTTCACTAGTCTTCAGGCATTTCTGACCGCATCCGAGACGCCGGAAGAGACACAGGTTCTGGCGCTTTTCGACAGCGAGGAAATCGGTTCCGCAACCCTGAACGGCGCCGCTTCGAATTTTCTTGACAGTATTCTGGAGAGACTGTCAGGAAACCGTGAAAACTTCCTGCGGGCGCTGGCGGGCAGCTTAATGATATCAAACGACGGCGCGCATGCCGTGCACCCCAACTACGCCGAACTGCATGAGCCGAAGCACAAGCCTGTGCTCAATGGCGGACCGGTGCTGAAAATGAATTCCAACGAGCGTTACATCACTCAGAGCGCCGGAGCACCTTATTTCATCAACCTGTGTGCTCAGCACAACGTTCCGCTTCAGCGCATTGTGGTTCGCAGCGATCTTCCCTGCGGTTCCACCATCGGCCCTATTATTTCGAGTCGTCTTGGCGTGATGGGCGCGGATATTGGTTTGCCGATGCTTTCGATGCACTCCATTCGTGAGACTGGCGGAGTGAAAGACGCCGAACTTATGATAAAAGCCCTGGCAGCTCATTTCGGCTGAATGCAGAAACACATCTTTATTTAAGAGTGTCAGCGTATTTTCTGAAAAAGATGGAAAATCCGTTTTCCAATAAAAACTGGATTAATGGATTTTTTTTATTCCTTTTAGTATTATTTCTCAAACAGGCAAAAAAGGTTTGCCGGAAAAACATTCCAGTTCCGAGGTTCACATGCGAACGGAGATCAGCGAGCTTGAGAAGCGCGCCGTCAGCATCAGGAGGCGCATCATCAAACTTACCGGCATGAAGGGAGTCGGGCACACCGGCGGCTCTCTTTCGATGGTCGAGATTATGACGGCTCTGTATTTCCACCATATGCGGGTCGATCCGTCAAATCCCAGCTGGCTGGAGCGTGACCGATTTGTGCTGTCGAAAGGCCACGCCACGCCGGGCTACTACAGCGTGCTGGCCGAACGGGGCTTTTTCCATGAAGAAGAGCTTTTCTCAGAATACGACGAAATCGACAGCCGTTTTCAGGGACATCCAGACATGCACAAGACTCCCGGCGTCGATATGTCAAGCGGTTCGCTGGGACAGGGCCTGTCGGTCGGAATCGGCATGGCGCTCGGCATTGCAAGACGCGGGATGAAATCGAAAGTTTATGTTCTTATGGGCGACGGCGAAATTCAGGAAGGTCAGGTCTGGGAAGCGCTCCTTTATGCCGGTTTGCAGAAAGTACCGAATCTTATTGCAATCATCGACAACAACCGTCTGCAACTTACCGCCGCTACAGGAAGTATAATGGATATGACGCCGATTGCCGAAAAAGCCGCCTGCATGGGATGGCGCGTCTGGAACTGCGACGGTCACAATCTTGAGCAGCTTGTTGATACTATCGAAGCGGCTAAAGAACGAAGCGCCGAAGGCCCATGCCTGATAGTTGCCGATACCATTAAAGGCAAAGGCGTAAGTTTTATCGAGAATCGCGTTGAATGGCATTCGCGGGCCTGCAACAAAGCAGAGATGCAGGCTGCATTAAAAGAGTTGGAGACGAAGTAATGAGCTCCTCTAATATGATCGCCCCACGCAAGGCTTTTGGCGAGGCTCTTGCCGAGTTTGGACGTGAATTTGAAGAACTGGTGGTGCTTGATGCCGATGTCGGAACTTCCACTCAGTCCGATATTTTCCGCAAGGCGTTTCCAGACCGCTTTTACCAGATGGGCATAGCGGAAGCTAATATGATGGGCACAGCCGCAGGTCTGGCACTGTTGGGTTTTACACCTTTCGTTTCGACTTTTGCAGTGTTCGTATCGAAACGTGCACTGGATCAGATAAGCATTTCAATCGCTTATCCGAAGCTGAACGTCAAGCTCAACGGCTCATATTCA
>JAKQSH010000097.1 GCA_029570245.1 Deltaproteobacteria bacterium
CCGCCAGTTGCAGAACCAGCGCCGCAGTAATGAAAGAAGACAGGGTCCCCACCCGCAGGTTTCTCATCACAAGCCAAAGCGCGGCTGTCCCGACGGAAAAAGCAAGCAGATATTCTCCGCCTGCCGGCCACAGCGCCAGAAGCGGATCGTAGAACGGTGCGAAAAGGCCAGCTGCCAGGCCCGCCCGCCAGGATGAAAAAACCTCGCGCGAAGCTGCGAAAATAAACACACATAACAATACGAATGCAACAGAGTTTAAATAAACTGCGGAAGTGTGACTGATTCCGAAAATCTGGAAGAACAGAGAAATCAGGAACGATGAAGCGTGATGGTGTACATGCCCGAGCAGATTGCCGTCAAACTCACTTATAAGAGCGGCGTTGTATTCGAATTTCCAGTTCTGCTCTCCCGGACGCCAGTAATCGTTCACCAGATCGGCGTTCAACAGCAGTTGCAATAAGGCGACAAGCGCCACCGCAGCCAGAGCCGTCCAGTCGGCGCGCTTCCACAATTTCAGCGCATGGCTGAATTCACGGAATCCGAAATATGCAATCATGGACAGCAGAAGCGGATATGCTGTGTAAATAAAAAACAGACTTTTCTCAATATGCAGAGCGCCCATGAACTCCGTCCGAAAAAGCGGGGTTAATGCAACCGGAACACTTTTCGCTTATCTCAGAAAAGCGCCGGCACAGCAAGGCCAAACTGTATTCAGGCAAAAATTGCGGGAGCAAGTATCGAAGTCGGAATCCGGCGGCTGTTTTACGGCTGGTTATCGGCTTCGCCCGGCATTGTGATTTTCTTCAGCCATTGGGTTGTGCGGCGCAGATCGTCTTCAGCCTGACGATGTTCGGTAACGTCCCGTCCAAGCATGATAGCGCCGACGGTTTCGCCGTACTCGTCACTCAGATTGCGCAGGTGCCAGGCAATGCAGCGCGTGTCGCCGTTGCGGGTTCTTATATGAGTTTCAAGACTGTCGAAGCCCTTGCCTTCCTCTATAATGCGGCGAATATGACCTACAATGCGGTCTTTTTCGGCAGCATCCGGGTAAAGCCAGTCCCACACTACCGAACGCCCCACGACTTCATCCGACATGTAACCGCTTATGATTTCGGCGGTTTTATTCCATACCATTATTCCGCCGTGCGGGTCTATCACATTCAGCCAGACGCCGGAGCTGTCGATCTGCTGATCCTGAATCAGCGCCATCTGACGGATTCTGCTTTCCTGGTCCTGTTTGCCGACCTCATTGTCGCGCGAATATATCGCATAGGAAATGGAGCTTGCCATTTCGCCGAAAAGCTCCTTCTCCTCTTCGTGCATGACAAAACCTTCTGGAATGCTTATCTTAAGAAATCCGTAAATATTACCGGCATGTTCAAGACGGGCCGAAATCGTCCCCATGCCGGAACGCCGACAGTTGAAAGGACAATCTGCATTGCAGGAAGGCAGGGACTCTTCGAGATATTCCACACCGCCGTGAATGAGCACCTGCTTTGCACATTCAGGCATGCGCGCTTTAAGCCAGTAGGCGACCAGATTTTCCATGTCAGCGTCGGAACCGGCGGAAAATAATTCAAGATACTCACCATACTGGCCGGTGCGTACTATCCAAGCGCTGCCGTAACCGCGAGTTTCAACAAAAGTATTGCAGATACTCTGAAGAAACACACGCAAATCCCTGGTGGAAAGCATGATGCGACTGATTTTGCGCATAACATTCAGAATGGCGTTCAGGTTTCTGGTTTTCATTTCAGACAGTCTGCGATCGCTGATGTCGCGCAGAGTGGCCAGAAAAGCCTGGCGGCCTTCGAAAACGGTTTGAGTCGTGCGCATCTCAACAAACACCGAAGAAGAATCCGGGCGCAGAATTTCTATTTCAGAAAATTGTCCGGGAACAAGAGGATGTCCGAAAGGCACGTAGGCAAGCTCTTCTGCCGTTCTGCCGAAAAGCTCCAGGGCGCTCTGATTGGCCATAAGGATTTTTTCGTCCGGCCCGACAATTACTATTCCGTCCGCATTACTCTCGAAAATATCGCGGAAGCGCATTTCGCTCATTTGGAGATGCCATGAAACATCCATCAGGTCGGAAAACAATTTCTGGCGCTGAATTGAATAACGGATACTTCTGGAAAGACTGTCAGAGTTGAAGCGACCTTTTACCAGAAAATCCTGAGCGCCTTTGCTGACAGCCTGATAAGCAATTTCTTCGCTGCTCATGCCGGTTAGGATTATCACCGGGATTCTGTCGTTTATGTTCTTTATTCCATGCAGAGTCGCCAGCCCGCTGCTGTCGGGAAGAGTCAGATCGAGGAGAATCACATCCACAGGTTGCCCGGATGACATATATTCGATGCCGGATGAAAGCGTTCGACACCATTGCTGCTCAAAAATGGCGTCAGTCACACCGGCCAGCATTTCCTGAATAAGAAAAGCATCGCCGGAATCGTCTTCGATAAGCAGTATTTTTACTCTTTCGCCATTCACAGTATGCTCCAATAAGCCGATACGCACACCGGCGTTCCGCCATGCAGACGACAAATGCAGATTTTTCGAGAGATCGGACAACGCGACTCAGAGAGCCGTCATTCTCCATCGGTAAAGTTCAACACTGAGACCGGCTCTGTTGCCCAGATCGCCAGTCACACGCCGTTCGCCGCCGTTGCTGTGCATTATAAGAACAGGCACAGCCAGCACTTTTCTCTTTGAGGCCAGCTCTGGATTGCTGCCGACATTTATCACCTTCAAAGAACAGCCCTTAAATTCTGGTGAACGACAAATTTCCTCCATGCTGGAAACGGCAGCCATACTTTCAGGAGAATGTCCATTTACAAAGAGCTCGAATTCCGCTTTAAACATAAGAAACCTCAAACATAATTAATGCACGTCAACACATGTTTTCATCCTGTCGGAAGTTCGGCCAGCCCGAACCAGAAATCGGCAATAAGTCTGGCGACTTTTCTGTATCCCTCAAGACCCATAGGTTTTCTGATGTAACAGTTGGCTCCGCTCATATAAGAATCACGAATATCTCTTTCACTGACCGAAGTGGAAAGCACAATTACCGGAATACAAGCCAGCGATTGCTCACCTTTTATTTCCACCAGCAGACGACGCCCGTTTATTCCGGGAAGGTTCAGATCAAGCAGAATAAGGTCCGGGGGCTCGTTGCTTTTAAGATAATTAATTGCTTCGCTGCCGGAGCGGACAGAAGACAGTTTCAGGCGAGGCAGATTTTCTTTCAGCAACTCTCCTGCCAGTTCAATGTCTCCCAGATCGTCTTCTATAAGCAGTATAGTCGGTTCGTATCTGCTCATTTCAGTTCACGCCTCCCGACACAAGAAGTTCGCTTATGGTGAAACGGAAAGTTGAACCCTTTCCCGGTTCGGATTCGACCCAGATTCTCCCACCATGCCTTTCTATGATTTTCTTGCATATCGCCAGTCCGATTCCGGTTCCGGGATATTCATCATGCAGTTGCAGACGTTGGAATATTTCAAAAATACGATCCTGCTGATCCTGCGGAATACCTATGCCGTTGTCGGAAATGCTGAAGACCCAGGCACAGTCGCTTTTTTCGGCGCTTATGCGGATTTCCGGGGCTTTCTCGCTTCTGAACTTGATGGCGTTAGAAATAAGGTTCTGGAAAACCTGAACAATCTGCACCGAATCGCAGATCAGCTCAGGCATGCCTGAGCGGATTATTGAAGCACCGCTTTCATTTATCATCAGTTGCGTGTTTGAAACAGCCTGGTCCAGCAACGCGTCCACTCTGCAGTAAGAAAACGGCTGAGCTTTTGTGCCGACGCGCGAATATGTCAGAAGGTCGTCAATAAGCTTCTGCATGCGGTCCGTGCCGTCAACGATATAATGGATGTACTTGTCGGCGCGTTCGTCGATATGTTCCGCGTAACGGTTGGCCAGAAGTTCGGTGAAGCTTTTGATCTTTCTCAAAGGCTCCTGGAGATCGTGCGAAGCCACATATGCGAACTGTTCCAGCTCGGCATTCGAGCGTTCGATATCGTGCATGATGTCCATAAGACGGGCTTCGGCTTCAAGACGGCTCGTGACATCGAACGAGAGCGACACTTTCACCTGTCTGCCGTCCGGCCAGGTAAGCAGACCTTCTGATGCCATGAAGTGATTTTTCAAAGCGCGGTTGTAATATTCGTATCTCAGCGGGGCATCGCTGTTTATAAGCAATTCCCGGTTTTTACAGAAGTGACAGGGTTTGTCGTAGCCCTGCAGCGCCTCATAACAGCGCCGCCCCACAGGATCGAAGCCCAGTTTGCGTTTTAAGGCGTTGTTGACAAAAAGCACCTCGTAAGTCTGCGGATCGACTACCCATATTATTTCTTCCAGGCGGTTGAAAAGCGCCAGATGCTTTTCGTGTTCGAGCTGGACTTTTCTTTCCATCTCAAGTCGTTCGGTAACATCACGTCCGACCGCCAGCACTACCGGCTCGGAAATATAGTCGTCGCCTTCAACGATGATCGCACTTGTTTCTGCCGTAAAAACCTGATCGTCAGCAGAAATCAGGTTAAGAAGCATATGTTCGGAATGATTTTTCCGGCGCGCCAGCTCAATCAGATTTCTGCTCACTTCGCTGCAATTTTTTTCCGGCACAAAATCGCTTATGCGAGCCGAGCCGAATTGTTCTCTGCTGAGTCTTATACGCTTGAGCACTTCGCGGTTTGCATAGTTGATCACTCCGTCAAAGCGGATACTGAAAATCAGATCGGGAACGGCGTCCAGTATGGTTGAGTAACGGCGTTCCTGTTGAAACAACTGACGGTTTTTTTCGACGACTTCACCTTCCAGCATGGCTTTGTAGGCACGGTTTTCGTCTTCGATATTCTTCATTCGAATTGCAGATTTTACGGCTTTGCAGATGTCTTCGCGTGAAATCGGTTTCGAAAGATAATCGAAGGCGCCCATTCTGACGGCCTGAGCGGCGGTGTTTACCGTTGGTTCTCCGGTGATGAGAATCACCTTTGTATAAGGCGCAACCTGCCGGATTTTTTCGAGAAGTTCCACTCCACTGATTTGAGGAAGGACAATGTCGGAAACTACTGCGTCGAAGCTTTCGGAGGCTAGAATCTTTATGGCTTCGGGAGCGTCTGCCACAGTGCGCACCTGATGTCCGTCACGCTCAAGAAAAAGCCCCAGAGTTTCCCGTATACCATGCTCATCATCGACCAGAAGCACTTTTGACAACGGCGGATCTCCTTATCCAGATTTGACGTCCCATACCACGCTTATCAGGCTAAACGCAGACGGAAGGATAATGAATAGGGGAGAACCTGAATTTGAAGGGCAAAATGCCTGAATTTTCTACAAATCGACGATTCTTGAGTGTTTTCAGGAATCCAGAGTGGTCAGACCTTCGCGGATGGCGTACTTCACCAGTTCGGCCAGGGTGGAAAGATTCAGTTTTTTCATAATGTTCTGCCGATGAGTTTCAACCGTCTTCACGCTGACATGAATATGAGAAGCGACTTCTTTGGTGCTTTTTCCTTCCGCCAGAAGTTGCAGAACCTCTTTTTCACGGATCGTCAGGGTCGGCAGTCCGGTGCTTTCGTCAACATCGCGGTTATGCAGATATTCGTCAACCACCACGCCCTGAACCCTTGGCGTAAGGTAAATCTGACCGGCCATAACGGTTCTGATTGCTATCGCCAGTTCCTTGAAAGCGCCGTCTTTAAGCAGATACCCGGAAGCCCCGGACTTCAGCATGCGGGTAACGAAACGCCTGTCAGTATGCATCGAAAGAGCCACAACTTTAATTTTGGGATTCGAAGCCGAAATCTGCTGCGTTGCTTCTATGCCGTTCAATTCAGGCATGACAATGTCCATAACAACCACATCAGGGTTCATGTCAAGCGCCAGCCTGACGGCTTCCCTGCCGTTGTCGGCTTCGGCAACAACTTCCAGGTCCGGCTCCCTGCCGATCATGGAAGCCAATCCGTCGCGGATTATTTTATGATCGTCGGCAATTATGATTTTAATAGGCATGAACTCAAGCTCCTGATTACCGTTCTGAAGTCGTCGGCACCGTGATTTCCGCCCTGGTACCCCTCCCCTTTTCCGACTCCATACGCAGGCTGCCTCCGATATAAGTCAAACGCTCCTTTATATTAAACAGACCGAACTTGTATGAATCCGCTCTGGTGCTGAAAACCGTATCCGGGTCAAATCCGACGCCGTTGTCTTCGATGTGTACGCAGAATTTTTCGCCGCAATTCTCACAGCTGATTACAGCGGAAGATGCACCGGCATGCTTGATAACATTTATAAGAAGTTCACGCACCGCCTTGAAAAGAACGATGCTGATGTCGTTGTCCATATTAACCAGATTCTGCTCGTCGTATTCGAATTCGATTTCAAGACCGTGTTCTTCCGAGAGTTTCTCGGCCAGCCATTCCACGGCGGCTTCAAAGCCCAGTTCGTAAAGAATAGGCATGCTCAGTTCAAACGTAAGCGTTCTGGTGGCTTTTATCGCCTGTCCTAAAAGGTCTTCCAGTTCCGCCAGCGAGGCCTGGCAGGCTGAAGCTTCGTCCGAATTCATAATCGTAGCCAGCTTGATTTTGCTCATTGCCAGCAACTGCCCAAGACCATCGTGTAAATCGGAAGCAATTTCACGCCGTTCACGCTCTTCTATAAGCGCCATTTCTGAAGACAGCCGCTGCAACTGTACCTGATGTTCCTTAAGCGCACTCTCGGCAAGCTTGCGCTCGGTGATGTCGGTCAGGTTGGCGATTACTGCCGCACGTCCCTGATGATCTATTCGCGACAGCAGCAGCTCGGCCCACATCAAGGTATCGTCCGAGCGGATAAGCCGGCAGTGATAATGCTCCTGAGCGGCGGCCCCTTTTTCGATTTCCCGTATCGAAGCCACAAAAGCTTCCTTATCTTCCGGGTGCAGGAGGTTTTCGATCTTATCACCAATAAGCAGCCGCTTGAGTTCGTTTTTACCGGCGACAAGATCATGCATACGTGGATTGGCGTACACCACTGTTCCGTTCTGAAGAATGAAAATGCCCACCAGCGACCTGTCGCTTATCTGCCGATACTTTATTTCCGATTCTTTCAACGAACGAGTAAGCTCAACGGTCTTCAGCGCTTCGAGGCTGTGGCTGGCGATAATGCGCCCAAGTTCTATATCCTGCTCAGTAAACGGCGGAGAAATTTTATTGTGCAGCGTAACAAGACCCATGATGTCGGAATTCTTATTCAGAAACGGGAAAATGATGAACGAGCCGTCTTTGTAGCCGTCCCAGCCGGAGGGCTCAATATCCGGCAGGTCCATTATATGCCTGGAATGAAAAGCTTTTCCGGCGGCAAACAAACGTCCGATTACGCTGTCCGGCTCTGGCGGCAGCTTGATTTCGGCGGCCTGATGCCCAGGGTCGAGACTGGTCATAAGCTTCAGATATTCGCCTTCAAGCAAATACAGACTGCCTCCGAAAGCGCCCATGTTGGTTGCAAAAAGCTCAAGAATTTTTTGTGACAGATCATAGATATCCATGCTCAGGGCAAAACTGCGCGTGTTTTCTGCAATATGATGCAGACGGTCAGAGTATTGCATTATCTGACGTGTGCGCTCTTTTACAAGGTCTTCCAGAAGATCACGATAATTGCGGTTTTCTTCCTCAAGGCGCCTTACACGATCTGCGGCGGCGACAGCCTTGCGAATCTGCTCGCGCGAAACGGGCTTGATAAGATAGTCGAAAGCTCCTGCTCTGATGGCCTGTGCGGCGGTATCTACAGTAGGTTCGCCGGTAATGAGAATAACCTGAATATTTTTCGAAATGCTGCGGATCATGCCCAGCAGTTCGACACCGCTTACACGGGGAAGAATGATGTCGGAGACGACAATATGAATCTCGTGTTCATGGATGACCTTCATCGCCTCGTCTGAATCTTCGGCCAGAATCACCTCGTGATCGGCCTTGCTCAGAAAATGAAAGAAGGTGTCGCGTATGCCCTTCTCATCATCCACAACCAGAATTCTGGCCATAAATCTTTCTCTCCCTCTCAGACCCGGCGACGCCGTAAAATCCGCTCAAGCCCCACTGCCTTCAATGGGCAGGTCCATATGAAACCGTGCTCCTTTGCCGATTTCAGTCTCAACCCATAAAAAACCGCCGTGTTCTTTCATTATACCGTGACTTACCGATAAACCCAAGCCCGTTGCAAGATGTTTTGGTTTTGTCGAGAAGAACGGGTCGAAAATGCGTCCGATATCCTTCTCTGCGATTCCGACTCCGCTGTCTTCAACCGTAATTCTTGCAAAGCGACGCGCATCCTTCTCTGCGAATCCTGCATTTATTCTGATGCATTTGTTTTCGTTGTATCCCGGATAGCGCTCGTTAAGCGAGTCGCGCGCATTGGACAACAGGTTCATAAACACCTGCTGAATCTGCTGCTGGTTGCACAGAATTCTGGGGAGATTACGGTCGATTGTGGAAGTTATGTTTATCTGTTCGCGCTGAAGCGTGCTGCCCATTAAAAGCATTGTGTCGTTTATGATTTTCTCAATGGAAGCAGGTCCCATAATGCTGCTGTCCTGACGGGCGAACGCCAGAAGACTGCGAACGATTCCGGCGATGCGGTCTGACTCGCGTACGATATTGGCCGCCGCACGACCGATCTCCGGGTGCCCGGCGGCGTCTTCAAGAATGATCTCGCCGTAATTCATAATTATGTTGATGGGGTTGTTTATTTCGTGCGCGACGCCGGATGCCAGAATGCCAAGCGATTCCAGCTTTTGCTGATGGCGCTGTTCAGCCTCAACTTCACTACGTTGCTTTTCGATTTTTTTCTGCTCTATTATGTCTTCAATAAGAGCTTGAACTCTATCGACAGCTCCTTTTTCGTTGCGTATGGGCACAAGCAGACACTTCAGACAGGATTCTCTACCCCATTTCGATATATAAGGAACTTCCCGCGATATTATTCGACCGGTTCTGAAGCACTCCACAAAATCACCTGAAATCCCACTTTCACGCAAACGCACATACTCAAAGACATTCATTTGTTTGGTGGCCTCTTCCGATGGCGAACCCAGAATTTCCAGTAATTTCTTATTTACGTGCGTAATCCGTCCCGAATTGTCGCAGGCCATGATTCCGACCGGAGCGTTATCGACCAGAGATTTGTATTGTTTCTCGCTGCTGGCAAGTTTTTCACTGAGCTTTTTCTTGTCATCCACATCAAGCAGTATTCCGCTCATGCGCAGAGCTCGACCTTTTTCATCCCGCTTTACAACTTTACCAACACTCTGAAACCAGTGATAAATGCCGTTCTTTTTTTTGAAACGCAACTGAACGTCAAGCCAGGCGCTTTCTTTCCTGAACTGCCTGCGAATGGCCTCTCTGACAGGCGGATCATCGTCCGGGTGAATCAGATTGTTCCAGTCGGTAGAGCTGTTTCCGCTGAAATCCGAAGGTTCATATCCAAGCAGAGCATACAGTTGCCGGTTGAAGTGCAGAGAACCTGAGCCGATGTCCCAGTCCCATGAGCCGGCGCCTGCGCCTTCCAGGGCCAGATTCAGACGTTCTTCGCTTTCTCGTATTTCGCCCTGCATACGTATGCTGTCAGTTATATCCAGCAGAACGACCATATGTGCAATTCTTCCCTGAAAGCTTATACGTTTGGAAAACTGCTCAACCCATTTTGTATTGCCGCCGCCGGTCTGGATTTTGAAACAGAAGCTGCTGCTGCCGTAATCATCAGCAGAAAACTTGCGGTAATGGTCTGACAGTACGACCTGTCTGTACTGCGGATGGATGTGTCCCGCCAGAGTCTCTATGCTCATGCGCCCTGAAGCGTCGGGGCTTATTTCGAGAATCCGGGCGAACGCTTCGTTGATGTATGCGACTTTCTGATCTTCGAGAATGCCGATACCGAGCATTGATTGATCCGAAAGCAGCTTCAGACGCTCGTCGTTTTCACGGGCCTTGTCTTCCAGCTTTCTGCGCTGTAAGGCAGTAGACGCCAGACCGATGAAGGTTTCGACCATTTTTATGTCCGGGCTGGCTCCTTTTTTCAGAAGGACAATTACGGTTCCGAGTATTTCGCCATTGCGCACAAGACCTATTCCGTACAATTCACCCAGACCGATCAGAGCAGCAAGCTTCTCTGAAGCAGATTCGGAAATGACGCCGAAACTCAGGTCTTTCAGTGAACCTCTGATCTTCTCGAATTTTCCGTGCTTTATATCCTCACGGGCCTTTTCGTCTTTTATCGGAAACCGCATACCAGCCGGATTTCGCCCAAGAATATAAGCTATTTTGGATGAGAGCGGACCACTGCCGATGATGGCCCGACAAACCATTGCATCACTCTGAGCTTCGTACTCGTTGGCTATGGCGATTGAAGAATCGACCAGCTCAGCCATCTTGACGGCAATAAAGTGGAAAAGATTCTGGCCCGGCGGGAAATCTGAAAACGCCACAGCGGTTTCATACAAAAATTCCAGTTTTTTTGCATAAGATTTGCTGCGTTCTTCGGCCAGCATGCGCTGTCTGACCTGCTCTTCGAGCTGCTTTTTGTCGCTTTCCAGAGAATTGGCACGCTGGTCGGTTTCGTTTTTTTTCTGCTCCAGTTCCTCTTTCTGGCATTTCGTCCGGCACAGAAGGAAAAGCAATAAAGAAAAAATCATACCGACAAGAAAACCGCCGGAGACATGAGCAATAAATTCTTTACTGGAAAAATTCAGCGTTCCCGGATCATTCATGCCGAAAAATGACAGAAAGGCAAATACGACAGCGACGATAACCGGCGTCAGAATGCAGATGATGATTGTGGGGAGTTTTTTTCTCATGCGCCGGAACCTGTTCACTTAAGACGAAGGTCCGATGTCGCATGTACAGATTCTGTCATTCATGGCGCAACACCCCCGATACAATCATATCCTTGAAATACTACAAACCCGACTTCAAGACTACATCAACCGCAAACAAGGTTCAATAATTTATACTCCACCTTTTACAGAGTCAATGAATCATATGGCATCCGGCAGAAATTACTTGAATTATTTTCTTGCAGCCGACGCCATGCCCGGAAAAACTCTGAGCATCAGAACAATAAGAAGCGCCAGACCCAGCAGCAGCGTTGCGACAAAAATTCCGAACATGCCCCACTGGGTTTTCACCGGAACCTGAGAAAGATCGAAAACGGGCGCCAGATACTGAAGACGTACCATGTCCCGCAGGGCGGCATGGCAGAATATTGCGGCAAACGCCATTATCAGAGAAAGCAGCGCCGGCAGCACGCGCTTCGATCCGGCGGCAATCAGAGCCAGAATCGCAGCCAGTGCCGCAAGAATTATTCCTGCGACAAGAAGCACCGTTGCGGAGTTTCCGGCAAACACGAAAGCTGAAATGTTTTCCGGCAGAACGGCGATTATCCATAAGGCACAGACAGCCTGAAGAACAAACCCGACAGGAACGGCGCGTACGCCGAAAGACCTGAACAGCGAAGCTTCCGCTTCACGCCCCCAACGGCTTAAAAACGAGCCGGCCAGAATTATTCCAAGACCGGAAACGGCGATGGCCGGAGTGATAAAAAGCAGGAAGCGCGGAAACAGCGTCGGCTCTGACAGATTAAGGGACAGTCCGTCAGGTTTTGCCGCGTACATATCGAGCCATTTTTCAGGAGTCATGGAAAGCGTGATATTGTTGACGTAAAAGAAACCGATCAGAAGCATGGCCACAAGCCCTATGAAAATTATTGCACCATGGCCGCTTCTGCGACTGTCACGCGTCAGCTTGTGCAGATAAAAAAGACCATAGGCCGTTATAAGCAGCGGAATAATCAATATCCAGAAGGAACCGATAAGAATCGAAGAGCTGTAAAACTGCTGTCCGTACAGAACCTGCACAAAGAGCAGCGGCGGAATTCCCAGTGTTACGACATATGACATACCCAGCGGCAGTCCGCCGCCCAGATAACGCCTTATCGGCAGCGTGGCGTCGTTTCTGCGGAGATGCAGCCACAGGAAAAGAATCGCACCGCCTACGGTGAAATTCATTGCGGTGATATGCATTGAAAAAGTCAGATAGCTTAAAAGCTGAAAAAGCAGTGGAGGAATTCCGTATCCCAGAGGATCGACGCCCGGCATCGGCGCGGCAGCGGTAAAAATATCGTTCAGGAGTGAAGCGTTAATCATTTCAGCGCCTCCTTTTCGTCTTCAGCGGCGTCCGCAGCAGCTTCATCTGCCGGAATTTCAGGCGGAAGGGCATCCGGTGCTCGTCCGGCCTCCTGCAATATCATTTTAATCTTTTCAGCTTCCAGCCCGGCCTCAAGTTTTTTTAGAATATCGACGGCGTTCTCTTTTTTGCCGTGCAGCGAAAGCAGATACTCCGTCAGAGCGGCGCGGTCATCAAGAGAACCCTCGAATGGCGGCATCACACCCTGTTCGTGCATACGCTCAAACCATTTCACTCCGAAATCACCGTTCCAGGCGGCGGTACGCGGAATTATGGCACGGTAGCCGTCGCGCGTGTGGCAAGATATGCATTGCAGACGGAACAGCCACTCACC
Source organism: Deltaproteobacteria bacterium (assembly GCA_029570245.1). Taxonomy (GTDB): domain Bacteria; phylum Myxococcota_A; class SURF-8; order SURF-8; family SURF-8; genus JAKQSH01. The sequence goes on from JAKQSH010000097.1 coordinate 12,550, forward strand.
ACGTTCGAGCGACGAGGGAATTTCCGCCGGATGCCACCTGGATTTTTCGAGATAAGGTTTCGCCATGTAATCCGCATCGGCGGCCTTGTGTTTCCACAATGCGTTCGAATAAAGCACGCCGTGGATAACGTATGGCTTGCGCGCCATTTCACGCATGAACTCCGCGCCTGTCACGCCCGTCATTCCAATCAGGAAGATTGCAACGGCTGTCATAAAGGTAAGCGCCTTCGGCCTTAAATACACAACGGTTGAGGCGACAACAATCATGGCCCCCGCGACAATGGCGGTAATGAAATAAGTCGTAATCGCTTCCATGCGTCCGCCACCGACACCGACCGCACCACCTTCTATAAGCTTTGCAGCGGAATCAGGCAGCACAGACCAGTACCACACGGCAAAAAACGGAGCCAGAAGCGCCGCCGGAATGACGAACCTGATGCAGAAACGAACGGTTTTTTCCTTGAGTTCCTCAACTGGAATACGAGATGCGATAACCAGTCCGCCCAGACCGCCAAGAAGTATCATAATGAGTGTGCGGATAAAAAGAGACGGCCAGAATCCAGGATTGAAGAAGCCTGCCGCGATATCCGGGTTTTCGAGCGTCCAGTTTCCCGGAGTCAACATGAATGTGAGAATGCCGTTGATGGCGAACAGAGAACCCCAGCTTATAAGCGCGTAAAGCCCGGCCAGCCACAGTTGCATGCGCGGAGAGTTCGTTTTCCAGCCGTAATAATACAGGTAAAGCACGGTAAGTTCAGCCAGAAAAAGCACCCATTCGGAAGCCCACACGAATACGAACTGATGTATCAGCAGGCTGGTGCCCTCGGCGGAAGCCAGTTGTATCGAGAACCATATTCCGACGCCGGTCATGGCTCCGAACACCGTTGTGTATACCAGGAAAAACGTTGCGTATTTGTGCAGCCACTTTCTTATTTCAGCGCCTTCCGGTTGCTTGCCGGACCACCATTCGGCCAGCCAGAGAAAAATTCCGCCGCCGATGGCGAAGTGCGAAATGAAAACATGTATGGTGGCGATAATCGCCACGATCAGTCCGCTGCCTGAAAACGCCAAATCCCAGAGCGGGTAGTTCATCTGAAATCCTTTCTCACAATCAGGACAGCCAGCCCCATACGGTGAATACGACGATCAGAATCACCATCGCAATTCCCGCACGGGCAACCATACGACCGCGCGCATCCTCCGGCACGTTGCGGTCTATAAATGGAACCGCCACAAAGGCCAGCGGCAGCAGCCCCATAACAGCCATGCCGACGAACTCCAGCGCACCGGGAAACAGTTTCAGCATCTGAAACGGCACCATGAAATACCATTCCGGCTTTATGCCTTCCGGCGCAGCCGAACCGGGATCGGCTTCGGGCATAAGCCCGCGCGGAAACATGGCCGACAGCAGTACAAGCACACCCATCATAAAAAGCCAGATCGGAATTTCTGCGAACATGAATTCGCTGAAGAATTTGTGGTATTTTTTCTTCTCAGCAGGTAGAACGCGGAAAGAGTCCGGCTCTGAAACACCCTGCACCTGAATAAGCAGCAGATGCAGACCCAGAATTCCCATCAGCGCCAGCGGCAGAACAACGACGTGCAGCGGATAAAAACGCCCTATGGTTTCTACTGTCACGTCCGGTCCGCCGCGTAAAAGGTCGGCCATCCACGGTCCCAGAACAGGCAGCTTGTCCATTTCGGAAACGCCGATACGCGTGGCGAAGAATGAAAGGTCGTCCCATGGCAGCAGATAACCGGAAAATCCCAGCGTAAGTGTAACTCCGAAAAGACCAAGGCCGGTCAGCCATGTGAATTCACGCGGAGGACGGTAGGCTTTCATAAAGAAAGCTGAAAACATGTGCAGAAAGAGCGTCAGAATCATCAGGTTCGCGCTCCAGTGGTGAATGCTGCGGATCAGACCGCCGAATGGAATTTCCATTACGATACGCTGCACCGACTGCCAGGGCGAACCCGGATTGTAATAAATCATAAGCAGCACGCCGGTTACGACCTGAACCACAAAGAAAAACATGGCGATTCCGCCCAGTGTGTACCAGCCCGAATGCCTGTGCTGCGGAACTTTCTTTTTTGCAAAGAAAGCGATCAGCGGCCACACCGGCAGGCGCCGCA
>JAKQSH010000122.1 GCA_029570245.1 Deltaproteobacteria bacterium
CGATCTTGGTGCCTTCTATGGTTTTGTTGTTGCAGGCTGCCGGAGCCAGCCCTGCAAAAAGGACCAGAAGCAGCAGCATTGCAATTGAGCCGTGTCTGACGTTAAACATTATTATTCCTCCTCTTCAACCTTTATTCTTCCTCAGCCGCATTTTCTTCTTCGGCCTGATTATCTTCTTCTGTCACGGAATCGCCGTTTGCCTCGGCTGGTTCTTCTTCCTGGTTTTCTTCTTCTTCAGGGGCGGCTTCTTCTACGGGTTCTTCTTCCACCGCTTCTTCAATGATTTCTTCTTCCTCCGCGGGCTCCTGAACCTGCTTTTCTTCGATCATTGGATTGGGAGCTTCGTCGTTCTGACGTTCCGGCGCTTCGGGAGGCTCCGGAGTTTCACGTCTTTCCGGGCTTTCAGCCGTCGATCTCTCCGGTCTTTGCCGTTCTTTAAGCGGCGACCTGCGCGGCGGAGTTTTGCGAGGTGTGGCCTTTGAGGCAGGACGCGCCGTTTTTCCGTCGGCTCCGGGTTTTCCGATTGCGGGGCGAGTTGCGGCAGGACGTTTGCGCTCGCTCTTTTTGTCCGCCGGCTCCGCCTTTGATTTATCTGCCTTGTCGAAAGCCGCAGCCAAGCCGCGATTAGGTTGCCAGCGCGGCATCTGCATGCTTCCGCGCAGGCTGAAGTAATAAAAGTCGTTTTTGCCCTTGGCGTTCTGAATCATCGAAAGACCGAGCTTGAAAATCTCGTTCTTGTTGACCAGGTCTTCCGAAAGTTTGAACCTGTAATTGATGTTGGGGCGCCACAGTCCGAAGGTGCTGCCGAGCATGAAATCGCCGTTCATATCAGACTGCATGTCGGGGCTCGAATGCACGTAGCTGTCAACCAGCATCTTGCCGTCGGCGATGGAGAATGCCGCTTCGAGGTCTCCTGTGCGTATAAGAGGCAGATCGACCTGCCATTTACCGGGGCCTATGGTTCCTTTGCTGATTTTGAAGGACAGTTTGCCTTTGGATTCTTTAAGTTTCTTAGAGTTCCATTCCAGGTCGATATCGCTTGACATTTTGCCTTTTATCGGAAGTTCCGGGAACATGCTTTTGAAATAATTGATTTCCTCAAGTTTCAGTTCGTTTATTTCAAGCTCTATCTTCATCTGCTCGCCGCTGGCGTCAACAGCCACCGTGCCGTCGATTTCTCCTCCGAAGATTTCTGCGCTGATGTCCATCTTGTTCCAGCCCATGAGGCTGCTTAGCAGGCCGGCTTTGATTTTCAGGTAGCCGATTTCAATCGGCAGACCGCGCTTCTCGCGATCCACGTCCGAGTCAAGCGTTATGCCCTTGGCTACTACTCCAAGCGGGAAAGCCCCGGAGAGTTCTTCGATTTCCACGTTGAGCTTCAACTGGTCGCGTGCATAGCCTATGAGCTTGTCCTGCATTTTGTCGTAGGGAAGGGTCGTCACCATGAAGAACAGGAAACATATGAACGCGAAGATCGGATAACCCGTCCACTTGAAAATTTTCCGCTGTCTTTCGCTAAACATCATATCAGCCTTCGCTTGCCAGTTTCACCGTAGTGATCTTGAAGGAGACGTCAAGCTGCTGTTTGTTGTCGTATCGTCTGCGCATTATAAGATCGTCCACGTAGAACAGAGCATTCTTCTGTTCAAGCTGCTCAAGAAAATTTATCAGCGCCGGCAGTTCTACGCGTCGGATTTCAACCTTGACCGATTCTTCGAGGATACCGGTTTTCTTGTCGGTTTTGCCGCCGGCCTGGTTGATCTGCGTTATTTCGATTGCCAGTTGAGTTGCAAGGCTTCCGACTTCGGCAGTGAGGTTGGCTTTGTTGTCAGCAACCAGTGTCTGAGAGCTTTCAACGCTTTTCTTCGCTTCGTCGTAACGGGCACGCAGTGTATTGACCATTACGTTGTTTTCCTTAAGCGTCCTGATGCTCTCGTTCAGATTGTTGAGACTGGAATTTACGGCCATGACGATGAGAAATGTTACAAACACCAGTATGGCTATTCCGGCCAGCGCCACCAGTTTTCTTTCGCGGTCCGAAAGTCGTTCGAAGGTGTTGCCGATGTTGGCAAATATGATTGTCACTCGCTCCAGCATTATCTGCCTCCTTCCGTTTCTGCAGGAACTCCGGGGGCTGTCGGCGATTGTTGCTGCAACATTACCGGTGGTGGAGTCGCCGTTTCAGGTGACGGAGTCGCCGCCGGCGGCAGTTCTGCGGGGGCTGTGCCACCGGCCTGTTGCGCATCTGCTGCAGGGACTACAGGCGGAGCCGCAGATTCTGCAGCTGCTTTAGGCGCTTCGCTCTCGGTCTTTTTGCGCTTGCCGGATTTTGAGGTCTGTTCGCAGTCAACCACTATATCCACCGAAAATTCGATGCGGTCGCCGCGTACGTTCGAGCGTGTCGGACCCTGTATGACGGAACGGAAGCATTCATCATATGTTTTGAGATTTTCGACCAGCAGACCTACTGTCGGAATCGAATCGACTTCGCCCTTGAGTTTGATTTTCTTGCGTGTAAGCTCAAGTTCCTTCAGATCGACCGGCGTTTCTATCATGCCGAGGCGCGCCACCAGTTCGTCATATATGGTCAGCAGCGATTTTGATGGAATAAATCCGCCGCCGGAGTCGCCCTTGTTGATTATTTCCATCATGCGTGAAATGCAGATTTTAGGATCGCCGATTTCCGCTTTCAACGTGTCGCTGCAAGTCTTAAGAAGGCGCTGTTCTATTACGTCGCGTTCGGAGCCCATGACGTGAAACTGCGACCAGATGTTGATTGAAAAGAAAATGAGTATCATGGCCAGTGAAAGCGCGATATGCAGCAGGCGGCCCTTCCAGAATTCGAAGTCGCCTTTGAATGCGAAATCTCCTTTGCGGAAATTTATCTGTTCTTTCTTGTTGCCGCTGATTGCAGCCAGGGCCAGTCCCAGCGATCCGGCAATGACAGGTTCGACATCTTCGCCCTGTCCCAGACGGCAGAATTCCGGGCTTAAATATCTGAAAGGTTCACATGGAATGTTCATT
>JAKQSH010000492.1 GCA_029570245.1 Deltaproteobacteria bacterium
AAGAAGCACTGTCTCCGGCAGGAATTATGGGAGAAGTCGGCATTTCATCATCGGGCAGAATCGCCGGCAGAATCCAGACTTCATCAACCGAAGCCGCCCGGTCGTCTGCAAAAGAATACGTAAGTCTCCAGCAGCGGGAATTTGTGGCGACTCTGCCGCAATAGTATAGATCGAAACCTGCCCCGTCCCAGTCGGCGGGAAGCTTTTCGAGAGCCGGAGTAGCCGGTTTCAGAATGGTGTAACCGGAAACGCTGTACGATGTACAGTCGGCCTGGATTTCGTTGTCCTCGCAGAAATACAGGCTGCCCTGAGCATCGGCCAGAACAACAACCACCGGTCGGCCCTGGCCCTCAAAAAGAACCGGCGAACTGCTGATCGGCTGCGAAAAAGTTTTTCGCCAGCGTTCGTAACCGTCGGTTGTGAGGGAAATGAGCGTGTTGTAATACACATAATACACGTCGCCATATGCGCTGTTCACCGCTGCGGCATAAGTGTCGTCCCAGGTTACCCCCTGAGGCAGAGTAAGACCGTGTTCGAAAGTCCAGCTCTCGCGCTTTATGGTAACGTTGATATTTCTCAGAACACTGTTGCCGAAACGATCATCGGCGCGGATGCTCAATGTTGCAGATACAGGATAGACCTCCATACCTTCAAGAAGCGTTGCATCGAAGTTTCCCACATAAAAAGGCAGGTCGTCAGTGTCGGTGGTTGATAAAATAATCGTACTGGAGTGTATGAACTGAATGTTGACATAGCTCAGACCGGAAACGTCTTCAGCGTCCACAGTAAACGAGTCGTTGGCCATAATCCAGGCGTTTTCATCGTCCGTGAATGTCAGCCCTTCAATAATCAGTTCCGGCGCGTCGGTTTCGATATTTATCGGAACTTCAACCGTGACGGGCGCGTTTCCGGCCTGATCCTGAACAACAGCTTTCAGGATATGCGCGCCGGCGTCGAGAGTACCGGCGAAAATGGTGTGAGACACGGAGTCCGTCCCGTCGAACTCGGTAATGACGGTTTCTTCTTCGTCGTCGATCAGAACTGTTACGCTTTCGAGATGATCGTAAGCCAAGAGAGAAAAAATGATTTCGTCTCCATAATAAAAAATCTCATCGGCGGCGGGGGTGACGATTTCGGCGTGAGGCCCGCTGCGATCCACAAAAACGTTCAGACCGCTTTCGGCGCTTTCTTCGCCTGAATAAGCTTTGGCGCTGATATGATAGGAACCCTCTTCAAGACCGTCAGTTTCCCATATCTGCATATAAGGTTCGGAACTCACAGCAGCACCTATCATGTCTGAGCCCTGGAAGAACTCAACGCGGTCAATTGCAAGTTCGCTTACAACCTGCACCTGAAGCACCACCTGCCCTCTTACGGCTCTGCCGTCGCCGGGAGTTGTGAACTGCACGTCGATCAGCGGACCGTTTTCTTCTTCGGCCTCGGTGTCGTATTCAAGCTCCGGTTCCACTTCAACATCCGGCTCAGCATCTTCGATGTCCGCTTCAGATTCTTCCTCTTCGTCGCCGTCAACATCCAGCGGTTTGCACACTCCAAGTTCGGTGTCGCAGTATTTGTCAGCCGGGCAGTCGAACTGAGTTTTGCATTCTCCGGCATCTTCGGCGGACTCAGGGTTGACGCAGAAGCGATCACGGCAAACCATCGGAGGGGCACAGTCGATATCGTTAAAGCAGGACTTGCCGCCGCCATTGTCCAGATCGACATCGGCGTCTCCGTCGTCGCTCCCGCCGGAGCCTGAGCCTCCGCAGGAAACAAGAATCAACGCAGTAAGCAGAACAGAAACAAAATAAAAATACCTGTTGTTTTTCATCAGATACAATCCGGTCCGAAAGAGTTTACCTTTTTCCTGAGCATCGCCGCAGAATGCGGCTCCTACTTCTTTTTTTTGCGTCCTCCGCCCTTTTTCGGCGCAGGCGGTTCAACGGCGGGTTCAATCTCTGCTTCAAGCCCCGCTTCAGCCGCCGCCGTATCTTCCGCGCAGTCTTCGAGAAGAATTTCTGCGAATTTTTCAATAAGATCGGGGCGCTTTTCCCTGCGTCCATTAAGAAGATCATCCAGGTCTTCAATGTGCGAATCAACCACGGCTTCCACCAATCTGTCGAGTTTGTCACCCAGGCGTGCTTCGAGTGCTCGTCTCATTTTCTCGCGCACCAGATCGCCCATGACTTCATCGACCATGGCGTCAAGCTCTTCCGCCAGACCGGCCAGCATGACGGGCCCGTCTTCTTCGCAGCAGCAACACGCCTCATCTTCGTAATCTTCGTTACAGTCTTGATGGCGATAGCCTTCATCATTGCGGCGGAAATCGTCGCGCCGCTCGTAATACCGGTCGGGCTCCGGCCTGCGACAGTCTCCATTCCGATCATAGCGATCGTAAGCAGAGAAATTGCGACCATCGCGGTTGAAATCTCTTACGGCTTCCCCGTGCCTGCGCGGCCTGCGTCCGTATCTGTTGCGATCATCCGGTCCACACATTTTTTCCTCCAGAAGAAGAGCAAAAGAGGTTTTCGATATCTTTTTGATTATAAACCAGAATCCCCGGCGACCAAACTCAATTTGCGGAAAAATGCGACCATAGCGAGTCTGGTTAAAGTCGTCAGGATTGCGTTATAATGGAAAAAAACAGTCGCCGTTTCCGATTCATCTGGTTTATTCTTGCTTAAGGCAACAGGAAGCAGATGAACCGGAGCACCGATGCAGTCCGACAGCGGAAACAGACACGAACCCAGACTGGCGCATATCCGCGTAAACTACCGTTATGCAGGCAGAAATCTTCTTAGCCGCAGTTTTTCGGAACTGTCCGCCGTTGCGGCAGACGAAAAAGACGTTGGACGCAAACTTCTTCTTGCGTCGCGCAGAGGCA
>JAKQSH010000155.1 GCA_029570245.1 Deltaproteobacteria bacterium
GGCGGCGACGGCGGCGACGGCGGCAACGGCGGTCCCGGCGGCGGCGGAGCCGGCGGCATAAGTTTCTCGATATTTGCCTTCGAAATCCCTGAAGGAGAAACACCTGTCATAGAAGATTGCACATTCAATCCCGGCATGGGAGGAAATGGCGGAACCTCGCCATCCGGACAGCAGATTCATGCCGGAGAAGCCGGCATTTACGGTGAAACATGGCTGGACGGAGAAACTTCTCCGTAACCGATCAAACCGGTTGCAGAAATTTCGCCACAAGTTTTTTGATGGGAATCCCCGGGAAGCTTACGCTGCACTTGGCGTTTTCACCCTGCCCGCTTACTGAAATAACCATGCCGACGCCGAAGCTGGGATGATAAACTTTGGAGCCCTTGCGAATAAGAGAAACTATTTCGCCGGAATCGGCATCGAATACCGGCTCTTCGTATGTTCCGTCAAAAGACTGCTCGGAATCGACAAAACCTTCTTCCGGTTGAAGCGTAATCTCGTTTTTCTTTGATGATCCACCAAAAGATAAGCTTTTTGAACCGTGCTGCGCCCCGCGTTTGTCCCATGGTTTTGAATTCCACTTCGACGCCGAAGAAGCCACATCTGTTTCATCCCAGTCGGGCAGCGAACGATTGTCAATACGCTCAGGGTCGATGTCGCTTAAAAAGCGAGATTGGCGAGTGGCTCTCGAAATTCCGTTTATCATGCGGGTGCGAGCCATTGTAAAATACAATTGCTGCATGGCGCGTGTAATTCCGACATAGGCCAGACGGCGCTCTTCTTCTATCTCCTCTTCCGAATCCACGGAACGCGAATGCGGAAAAAGCTGTTCCTCCATGCCGGTCAGAAATACTACCGGAAACTCAAGGCCCTTTGCGGAATGCACAGTCATAAGCGTTACACGGTCAGGCGCTTCCTCGTATGTGTCGATATCGGCCATAAGCGAAACTTCTTCGATAAAACGCTCCAGCGTTGCTTCTTCCTTCAGATCGCGCTGAAATTCGAATATTTCGTTCGCCATTTCAGCCAGGTTTTCAAGACGGTCACGCGCCTCGTCGCTGTCTTCCTCTTCAAGCGACTTTTTATAGCCGCTTTTTTCCAGAATATTCTGAAATGCTTCGAAGATGCTCATCGACCTGCACTCCATTTTGAGAAGTTCCACAAGCTCGATGAACGAATTCAACTTCTTCGCGACAGCCGCAGAAACCTGATGCCCCTGCCGGGCTAGTTCATTCAAAGACTGCCAGAATGAAATGTTGTGCATTCGACTGTGCATCTCGATATTTTCAACCGTGCGGTCACCAATGCCACGCGCCGGCACATTGATAATGCGCTTGATACTCACATCATCCATTTCATTCACCAGCAGACGCAGGTACGCCATAACATCCTTGATTTCCTTGCGTTCGTAAAATCGAACGCCGCCGACCATTGCATATGGCAAACCGGCCAGACGCATCTGCTCTTCTATTGCACGCGACTGAGCATTGGTGCGGTAGAAGATGGCGATGTCCTGATTCTTA
>JAKQSH010000493.1 GCA_029570245.1 Deltaproteobacteria bacterium
CAAAGAAAGGACGGGACGCGCCTTGTTTTGCGCGCTGCCCCTGTCGGGTCACCGTTTGCGCCGTCGGGCGTGCGCAAACTCGGACTGCTGCGCAGTCCTCAAACATGTGCGCCCGCTTTTTCCTCCGTCGCCGCACTGCGCGCAAAAGGGCGCGGAAGAATGCGGCGCTTTTTCACGGAGTGGCGGTCGTTTGGGTTTTAAGGCTGCGTAATACCGCACATGCGCGCGCGAAGCGCGCGCAGTCGTTCCGTTAGCAGCTTCGAATTGCACTTTGCGATAAAATTGGCTAGTCTTTCCGGGTAAAAGCCGGAGTCGATTTCATGGAGGTCGCCATGTCTTTAAAAATCAGCACTCTGAAATACATGATGCTGACGACTTTATTCTGTTGTCTCATTGTCTGCGCCGTCGTGCGTCCCGTTGCGGCCCAGCCGACCGTAAAATGCATTCAGGCCGGGGAGGCCTCGGATATTCTGGAAGTGGACGACGGCTGGTGGGAAGACCGTCGCCTGATATACAACGGCATTCCGGCGCGCATACTTTTGTTGCTGGGACATAAACGTTCCGGGCAGGCCGGAAGCATCGCCGAAAAAGTCTGGTGCGAATTCGAGCGGTTGGGGCGCATCGCCAACGCCTTCGATCCCTCGTCGGAAATTTCCGGGCTGAACCTGCAGAGCAAAGAAGGCCCGCAACTGCTTTCTTCCGATCTTACGCTTATGTTGCGCGCCGCGAAGAAAATACACCAGCTTTCCGAAGGCGCTTTCGATCCGACTTTGTGGCCGCTTAAAACCCTGTGGCGCGAAGCGGCAGAGCGCGGTCGGGCGCCAGACGAAAACGAGTTGCGCGCCGCCCTGGCCCACAGCGGATTCGAAAAAGTTCAACTGGCCGGACGTGGACGGACTGAAGCGATTTTCAGTGATCCTCTTATTCAGCTTGATCTCGGCGGAACAGCCAAGGGCTATGCGGTCGAACGCATCCTTGAGCTGATACGTCAGCTGGGCGGCAAAGCGGCGCTGGTGCAGCTGGGCGGCGAAGTGGCCGTTTTCGGCTCGCGCGGCGAAGAGCCGTGGAAAATAGGCGTACAGCATCCGCTGGATGCCGGAAAAGTCTGGGGCGTCATCGAAAATCCAGGCGATCTGCGCGTCTCGACCAGCGGTGTTTACAGGCAGACGTTTGAAATCGCCGGAAAACGCTACAGCCATATATTCGATTCACACACCGGCCAACCGTTGCCCGAAAAGATTCTGAGCGTAACTCTGATAAAAATCGGGCCGGGCGGCTCCAGCGCCGAACTGGATTCTGCCGCCACGGCTGTAATGGCGCTGGGCGTGGAAAAAGGGTTGAAGCTGGCCGGTCAACTGGGGGTGGAAGCGCTGATAATCACAAACGAAGACGGCAGATTGAATGAGTATAAAACCGCAAACCTTGACAGATTTTTCACCCGCACGGAAACTCAGCCGTAATTTCCGGTGGTATCTGCCTTTAGTTTTGAATACGTTCCGTATTTGAGTCTTGACAAAATGCTGCGAATCCTGTTTGCTGAATAAATAAGTTCTTTTCATATGTTGTTGTGCCTCGAATCAATATTTCAAATCTGATTTCCTCCGGTGTATGCGGAGAGTGCGTTTTCCGGCGGTAAATCTGAAGAAACAAAGCTGAGGAGTTGCCATGAAAGTTAAATCCGGCTTTTTGGGAGTTCTGTTTGTGAGCCTGCTTGTCATTCTGGCTCTGCCGCTTTTTTATGCCTGCGGCAGTGATGATTCCGGCGAGGGCGAGGGCGAAGGCGAGGGCGAGGGTGAAGGTGAAGGCGAAGGTGAAGGTGAAGGCGAGGGTGAAGGTGAAGGTGAAGGCGAGGGTGAAGGCGAAGGCGAGGGTGAAGGCGAAGGTGACGAAGACGGCGACGCCGAAATTGAACCAGAAGGCGACAATATTCCCGATTATTGCAGCCTCTACAATTTCGACGACATCGAAGTCGAATCTGCCGTAGTCGGCACGCATACCGATCCCGACACCAGCAATAAATATCCTTACTGGACGTACAAAGGCATCGACTCCAGAGAAGCTCCGACCCGTATGATTACCGTTTCAAACTACGGCATACGCGGCGCCAGCACCAGCGGCGGAATATTTGAAATCGAAAGCAAACACACCAGCATGGAAACCTGCGACATGTGCATAGTCGCCTACAGCGGATGCAGTTACAAGGAAGACGGCGTGCGCATTCAGTGCGAAAAAGCCTATATGCCCCGAACCCTTACCGATGCCTACAGCGGCAATTACATGATTAACAGGCTGGCAGAGGAAGACGGCGGAAAATACAGTGTCAGTCTTAACGAAATCGAAATGGTCGAAGTCACCATTAAGAGCGACTACACCACCAAAGTCGTCCCCGGCGGCGATACCTGGTGCATTAATTACATGGAGTTCAGCACCGTCGCTCACTCACCGGCCTATGTGGACATGAATCCGCCGGAAGGTCTGAGCTGCGATTACCCGGAAGGACCTTATTATTTCAGAGGTCCGCTTCCTGGTAAGAAAACTCCCGAACCCGGTACGGTTCCGCCGATGAGCTGGGAAGGCGCCTACTACGCCGGTGAAGAAGTGGGACTCGATCTGGCTCAGTACAAGTGCGATCACCCCGAAGTGAAATCGCTCTTCATCATAGCCGGCGCCGGCTGGTGTCCGGCCTGCAAACAGCTCATGGAAGAGTACATCTGCCCCTCAGGCGGAATCTACGATCAGGTAAAGGCGCAGAACGGCGAGTTCCTGTTCGTATGGGGGCAGGACGGTCAGGGTTATGCCTGCACCAACGAATACGCCGACTCCAAGGTTACTTTCTACGGCTGCGACGGCGGCTACCGCATTGCCGATGTTGACAACAATGCCGGAAGACGCGTAATTTTTGAGAACGAAATGGGCGAATACATCCCCTGGAAGGGCGTTGTCCGCATGTCGGACATGAAGCTTGTAATGCAGGCCGACGATGAGAATCTGGATTTCGTCGGTGTGGCCGAAGACATTAATAACGGCGAAGAATAATTTCCGGCGCACCCCGCGCCTGCTATAATGTGTCCCTGCGCGGGCGCGGAATTCCGCGCCCGCTCTTTTGTCTGAAGGTGTTGTGAACTGGAATCCGGGAGAAAAAAACATGCGGAAAAATCTGATTGCGGCGTTTGTGCTTCTGATGCTCATATTTGTGCTTCCGGCCTGCGGCGGCAGCGATGATTCCGGTGAAGGCGAAGGCGAGGGCGAAGGCGAGGGTGAAGGCGAGGGCGAAGGTGAAGGTGAAGGCGAGGGCGAAGGTGAAGGTGAAGGCGAGGGTGAAGGCGAAGGCGAGGGCGAAGGCGAGGGTGAAGGTGAAGGCGAGGGCGAGGGCGAAGGCGATCTGGAGTGTGAATCAGGTATGCCGCTTGTAAGCGTAAGCGGTCGCACCATCGACGCCGACGGTCAGCCGGTGGCGCAGGCTCTGGTAAGCCTCTGCATCACTCCTGTTGGCGGCAGTCCGCTCTGTCTCACTCCCGTAAGCTCCGGCGACGACGGAAGCTACACCGTTTCAGCCAATCGCTGCGTCGAAAAAGCATCCATCCGTTTCCTTGTTCCTGAAGAGCCGGTTACACACTCCATAATGGCCTGTCCGGTGCCGCTTGCGGGTGGAGCCGAAGTTGACATGGGCGATGCCGCCCGTCTGGTGGCTGTACCCGAAGTGCAGCGCGAAACGCTGGGTGACGAATCGCAGCCGCACACAGTGACCGCAGCCGACGGAAGCCGGCTGATTGTAATTCCCGATCAGATCAGGGCCATGGAAAGCGATCCTTACAACGCCATCCGCATTCTCGTCTGGGATGTGGAAAGCTGGGGCTGGCCCTGTTTCGTCGATCCGGCCAATCCGCCGGAAGCCTTGCTGGCCATACTTCCGGAAGCCGAAATGAAAAGCTCCGCTTCGGCGCATCTGAAAATGCCCAACGTTTCCGGTCTGGCTGCGGATTCCGCCGTTGACTTCTATGTGCTGGGCGGTGTGGCTACTCCGCTGTTCGACGGCGAATATCTTGATGAAGGCGTGTGGGCGCCCGTCAGCAGCGGTGCGGTTTCCTCCGATGGCGCGACCGTTTCGTCCGAAGGAGGCGAAGGTCTGCCTTTCTTTACCTGGGCCGGCTACAAAGCTGTTGCACGCTGAGCGGAGAAGCTGGCCTTGAAGCACTTTTCGCTTATCGCCGTCTGTCTGCTGCTGCTTCTGTGCGCAGCCTGCGAAAAATACACTGCGGCCTATGAAGCCGACGCTTCCGGCGACGGCGACGAAGATATTTCCGAACGCGACGGCGACGAATCAGAAATCTCCGAAGAAGCCGAAAACGCTGAGAACGGGTACGATTATCCGCCGGGTCCCTACGGCGGCGAAATCGGCGACATCATGGCCGACTGGACGCTGTTGGATTGCGACGGAAAGGAGGTTTCGCTTTCGGACTATTACGGGACAGCGGCGGCTGTTCTCATAAACAGTTCGGCGGGCTGGTGTACCTACTGCCGGCGCGAGACTCCCAAACTTCAGGAATGGCACACCGAATACGCCGGAGACGGTCTGGTCATATTGCAGGCGCTTTTCGAAAACAACGCCGCCAGGCCGGCGGATGCGGCGTTCTGTGCAGGCTGGCGCGATCAGTACGAGCTTACTTATCCGGTGCTGGTCGATCCGGAAAAGATATTCTCGGATTATTATCTGATTCCCGGCCAGACCGGCGGCACGCCTTTAAGCGTGGTGCTGGATGCCGATATGAAGATTCGTTTCAAACACGAAGGCGACATTTCGGATTCGATACTGGAACGGATACTGAAGCTTCTTGAAGACGGTCGCTGAGGGAGGATTTCATGCGGATAAAACTGACGTTATTGCCGGCGCTTGTGCTGCTGGCGATGGTTTCATGCAAAAGCGCGCCCGAAACAAAACCCGCCGACAGCGGAGCTGTTACGGCTGCGACGGCTGAAGAAAAAACCGCCGAAGCTCTGCCGGCTGCGGACTTCACCCTGCGCGACGACAAAGGACGCATGCAGAGCCTCTCATCATACAAAGGCAAAGTAGTCTGGCTGACGTTCTGGGCCACCTGGTGCCACGCCTGCAAAAACGAAATGAAACATCTGGCCGCCCTCAAACGCGAACTGGGAGACGCCGATTTCGAAGTGCTGGCCATCGACACCGACGGTCCCGACCGCGTAAGCGAGGCCCAGGCTCAGGCGCGTGCATTGGGCGTGAACTTTCCGGTTCTGTTCGATTCCGACAGCCGTGTGATGTCCAAATACAATCCTTCCGGCGAACTGCCATTCTCTGTGCTCATCGACCGCAAAGGCATGCGTCGCCACGTCCAGCGCGGTTTTCTGGCCGGAGAAGGCGCGGCCATCGAAGAACGCATCAGAGCGCTGCTGGCGGAGTGAGCCATGCCCGAAGCCCGACAGCCGCAGCCCTGCGCAGTCAATCTTCCGCCACACGGAAATCAGGCGGACGGAAAGCGCGCTCGTCCGCGTCCGGGATGCCTGCGCCCGGCGCTTATCCGGCTTTTGCTGCCGCTCCTGCTTCTGTTCTGCATCTGCGCGCTTCCGGGAGAGGCGCACGCCTTTAAAATCACTGACGCCGGAGGCAAGCCGCTTACGCTCGACCTCGAAAACATCACCGGCGTGGAATGGCACAACAATCATCGTTTCGACGGCAGCGGACTGATTGACAGCGACGATTTCGCAAAAATCAACGTGCGCATAACCGCCGACCTGCACTGGGATCCGCTGTTGCTGGGCCTGCGCCTGGAAGGTACGGGTTACCCCGACGCGCTGCTGCGCAAAGCTCCCGGAAGTCAGGCCGAAACTCTTTCGGACAACGACCTGCGCGCCGAAAAATATTATTTCGTTTACAGCGACGGCGCATTCCGTCTCGATCTGGGCGACTATTACGTCACCTTCGGGCGCGGACTGGCTCTGTCCATGCGGCGTTCCGGCGACGGCGAACTCGACAATACCCTGCGCGGCGTCAAATTCGAGTACAGTTCAGAAGGAACGCATCTGGCAGTGCTGGGCGGTCTGAGCAACATCATCAACATCGACCCGGTAAATCAGACGCCGCAGTCCGACCCCTACGACCTCATCCTGGGTATGCGCGCCGAGCAGCGTCTGGCCGATCTTTTCAGCATCGGCGCACACGCCGTGCATGCCCGCTACGGCATCGCCGAAAGCGCATACCGGCGCAGTTTCATTCCCGAACAGGAAACCAGCGTGCTGGGCGTCTCGCTGGAATTCCCGGACATCATGGAGCATGCCTCGTTTTATGCGGAATACGATCACATGCTGCGCTATGCGCGCAAGCTGAATCAGGAACTTTCAGACTCCTACAGCGTTTCCGACTCAGGCGACGCCGTTTACGCCTCGGCCTCGTTCTATGCCGGAGACTTCACGCTTACCGCCGAATACAAGCTTTATCAGGATTTCATTTTCAGGCGCGGGCGCACAAAGCTTTCATACGATCTGCCCGACACTCAAACCGCCCCGGACGGCCTGGATTTCTTTGAAGACATCTACTACAACAATGCGCCGAACCTCGAACGTCCCGACATCGAATTCGGACGCGATTACGGCAACGACCACGGCTGCCGTCTGCGGGCCGAATACAATTCGACCGGAACAGGCACGGTTCCCTATGCCGTGGGATATTTCACCGTCAACAAGTGGCAGGATCAGGGCGCCAGTTCGCTGGGAGGCTTCGGTACATTCGAGCCCGGCTTCAAAGGCGACCGCATCTATCACGTCTACGGCGGCGTCACACAGTACGTGCGCGACTGGGAGCTGTTCATCGACGGCGGTTTCCGCGACGAAACCAGCCGCGACACAGGCGACGGAATCAAGCGCGTCATGCACCTCAAAAGCGGTTTTTCGGGACCGCTGGCGGCGCGGCATGTTCTGGGCTTCGAGAGTTTCATCATCAGGCGCGATTACATGGTGCTCAAGCAACTCGAAGACGACTATGATTTCACGCTCAGCTACGACTTCACCGGCTGGTTTGCCCTGAGCTTCTTCTACACGCTGCAGTTCCTCGATTTCGTGCCGTCTGCGGGTGACGATGAACTCAAGCATTTTTTCGCCGGAGAAATCGCGACGCGTTTCTCGGACATCGTTGAGTTTTCGATATTCGGCGGTCAGATTCGCGAAAGCTACCGCTGCTACGGCGGATTCTGCCGCAAGGTGCCGCCTTTCGAGGGCGTAAAAGGCAAGCTGCGCATTCATTATTGACGGATCGAAACGCTTCAGTGAACGGATTCGTTGAAAAATACACACAGGACCTGCATTTTGATGATTTTCTGCATTGATTTTGTGCCGGGTCGCCCATAAACTGTAAACTGACTTACAGTTCTGATTTGCCTGCACTGCATTATGTTCGGAATGTTCGGAACCTGTTCCGATTTGACACACAAGAAATATGAAACCGATATCTGTGAGGTAAAAATGAAGTACAGCCGCCTGATGATGTTTGTTCTGATGTTGCTCCTGCTTTGCTCCATGGCATTCTTTGGCGCCTGCTCCGGTTCGGACGAGAGCGGCGAAGGCGAAGGTGAGGGCGAAGGCGAGGGTGAAGGCGAGGGTGAAGGTGAAGGCGAGGGCGAGGGTGAGGGTGAAGGCGAGGGTGAAGGCGAGGGTGAAGGCGAAGGCGAGGATGAAGGCGAAAGCGAGGGTGAAGGCGAAGGCGAGGGTGAAGGTGAAGGTGAAGGCGAGGGTGAAGGCGAAGGCGAAGGCGAAGGCGAGGGTGAAGGCGAAACCGAAGGCAGCATCGAAGGCAACATAATTTCGTCCGATGATCTGGCCGGCTGGAACAAGACTCTCAAGCTGTACGATGAAAATCCGTTTGAGGAATTCGGCGTCGAACCGATCGCCACCGTGAACGTCAACGCCTCGCGCATGAGCGAAACGCCGTATGTTTTCGATAAGCTCAAAAGCGGTTACTATTATCTCATGGCGCTGGTCGATGTGGGCAACGACTCCGACGAAAGCAACGACGTGGCGGCGGTTTATCCCGAAAAAATACTTATGGTGGCCGAAGACCCCGAACTCAACGAAATCACCGGCATCGACATATTCATCGGCATCGTCAATTCCGACAAAGGCACCATCAGCGGCAATCTGCATCTTTCAAACGCCTACCAGGATAAGTCCATAGTGGTTGTGGCCAACAGAATCACCGAAGAAGAAGGCAAGGAAGTCATAGAAATGTGGCCGTCCGCCGTTGTTTTCACCAGCGCTCAAGCGGGCTCCGAGACGCGCGCCTTCCAGCTCACCAACCTGCCCGACGGCAACTACCGCATATACAGCTTCACCAGCATCGGTGAAGATTATCCGCTTTTAGGCATGGCTTCGCCCTACGGCCCCTACGTCATCGACTCCGGCAGCAAAGCGAAAGATTACAGCGGCGAAGTGTTCTATATGGGACTCAAGGACGACAACTGGGGTTCGGTTTCGGGTAAAATCGTTCTGCCGACCAGCATCGCCGAAGGCGCGCTGGCCATTTACATCAGCAGCGGCGTCGAGGTCGAAGGCACTCAGCCCGGCGAAGAATATGTGCAGTGGTCGCCTGAAAGCATAGTGTTCGTCAAACAGAATTCTCTGGGCACCGAAACAACCTACACCGTCGGCAATCTCAAAGACGACACGCAGGTTACGGTGGCGGCTATTCTGTACCTCAACCCCGAAAAGAGTTCCATCGGCGCCTATCCCGAATGGTGGAGCCCGCAGGCGCTCAAAGTCGCCTTCAGTCCGCAGGCCGGCGACGAACAGAAACACTGGAGCAACATAAATATCAACGTCTCCATTACCGAAATGAGCGGCACACTGAGTATCGACCACAACAGCTTCCAGGCCCAGAGTCCGGCCTGGTCCATGATTTACCTGGCCTCTATCAAGCTCAGCCTCGAAACCATTACCGAAGTCGAAGACATCGGCGGTTTCGGTCTGGTGGATTTCACCGGCGGCATCAGCAAGGGCGCCGTGTCCGAAGATTACACCATGTTCCCGGTCAAGGGCGGGCAGTGGAGTTATCTGGCGGTTGTGGGTACTGTGGCGGACGATTACGACAATTCGGTCTGGTGTTATCCGCTTTTCGGCGAAGGCTCCATTTTAAGTAAGGTCAGCGTTGACGGAACCCAGATGAGCATCAGCCGCAACATATCTGTCGGCAATTCGTGGTCATGCCAACAGCCGCCGGCAAACGGCAAGGCCATGCTTGAAAAACTGGCGAAGCAGGTTCGATGACCCCACTGTTGAATTCATTAAAAAGCCCCGTCGCATGACGGGGCTTTTTTAATGTGCCCGCAGGTATCAGCTGCGCCTGAAATGCGGCAGCTCATCCGGCAGTTCCAGCGATATTTCCACCAGTCCGGCGAAAGCGCCTGCCACATACCAGGGGCTCTGATAAATCATTTTGCGCTTTCCGTTTTTCTCTATGGTGTAGGCATTGCTTTTCTGCTCTTTCAGCAGTGTCAGCAGTTTGTTGCGCGCCGCTTCCGGGTGGCAGTCCGACAGGCTTGAGCCGACAAGCGCGCCGCCTCCGTAAGAAGCGAAGGTCGTTTTCGATTTCTCGTTCATATATACAATGACGCCTTTTTCATCGCAGACCGTCACCGCAAACGGCGCTTCGTCTAAATATTTCATGGATTCCATCTTTTACATCCCGTCCTGCTGAAATTCTTCATCCTGTGGCGTATGATAACACGAAAGGGCGATCGGCAAAACATGCGCGCGCGAAGCGCGCGCATTCAGATCGGCATCCTTCCTTATTTTTCAATGCGCACATAAAACTCAACCCACGACTGGCCCAGGCGGTCGCTCTCGCCGTTGTCGCGCAACACCAGCCATATCGGACGCAGGTTGGGGTCGCGTCGCAGTTCGTCGCTCTCGTCCGAACGATCCTCTGCTGTCGGCTCAACGTAATCCGGCGCTGTCCATGGTTGCTCTGCTGCGGTTAATCCGCCGAAATCGCCGCCGGTAGAAATCCAGCGGTAGCGCAGCGCCAGCGGATCGTCCGAATCGTCTTCGCATTCAACCGTCAGCGTAATTTTCTCTCCGGCTTTGACGCTCACCGCCGCAGCCGCCGCAGCACGGCGCTTCTCGTATTGACTTTCGTCGTCGTGGCGCAGCAGCGTCACTTCATGTTCCGCCCCGGCGGCGTCGATGAGCCTGAGCGACTTCACCTGCGGGTTGCGGTTGCGTTCCTCGTTCCGCGAAACAATCAGTGTGCGGACTCCTGTTTCGGCGCGGCCTTCCTGAATGGCGCGATCCAGATCGGCGAACAGTCCGTCTGTTCCCTCTTCCGCCCCGTAATCGCCCTCCCCTTCCGGCGCTTCCAGTCCGGCTATCAGCGTCACCGTCTCGGCGGCCAGGCCGTCACTGTTGAACTCAAGCCTGTCTTCGGCTGCCGCCTTGAATTCTATGGACGGTGCGATCATCTGTGCAATGTCCAGGCCGCTTTCCTCAAGAGCCGCTTCAATATCAAGCTCGCCGTTGCCGTATTCGAAAGAGGCCGGCAGCCAGAAATTGAACACGTTTTCCATGACGCCGCGCTCATCGGCCATCAGGAACGAGGCGCGCACGCTCTGACCCGGCTCCGCTTCGGGCGGCTCCAGCACTATCGAAAGCAGCTCCGGCTTCATCAGTATCGAAGCCGAATCGTCTTCGAAGGTCGGTCCGCAGGCGCTTGACATGATCAGAACCGTAAAAGCCGCAAATACCGCCATGATGTTTCCATTTTGTTTCTGCATTCTGAATCTCCATTAAAATTCGGCCTGAATTCCGATAGAGGGCAGTATTGGCAGTTCCTTGAACGCGCCCCGCTCGGAATAGTCGTAGTTGTAGGTCATACCGATGTCGTTGGCGTAATAGTAAACTCCCTGAACATCCAGATAGGTCGTAAGTATCCAGGTGTTGAATACCCATTCGCGGTCAAGTCGCAGATCGAGACGGTGATACGGCGATGTGCGTTTGCCGTTCTTATTCTGCGGATCATAAATGGGCATGTAGGTTCCGGCGTCGGCGTTGAACACCGAACCGGTGATGTCGGTGTAGGGCTCGCCGGAAGTGAACTGAAAACGTCCGCCCAGCCGCCAGCCCTTGTAGAACTGCCACGAAGCCACGGCGATTACGTTGTGCGTCTGATCCATGTCGAAAAGCCGGTACGGAGTGCCGGGACCGTCGTTACGCATGGAACGGCTTATGGAATATGCAATCCAGCCGAAGAATCTGTCGGTGAAATTGTGGCGCAGCATTATTTCCCCGCCGTAAACATAGCCTTTGGCGCTGTTGTCGTAGGGTTCATCCGGCGTCTCTCCGTTTTCGGCGGTGCGCGCCGTCGAATTCACCAGGCTGTCCATGTGTTTATAATAGCCCTGCACGTCCAGGCTTATTACGTCGGTGATGTTCCACTCCAGACCCGCCACGGCATGCACCGAGCGTTCGAAGTCCAGATTGTCGGTGCCGAAAGGCTCAAGCATCTCGTCGGGGTCTGGTGTGCGATAATACAGACCGGTTGCGGCTTTCAGCGTCACCGAATCCGCCACGCGGTAGCGCAGACCCAGGCGCGGAGCCAGCGAGTAGGCTTCGCAGTAGCTCTCGTAGTCGAAGCGCAGTCCCGGAATGAAAGTCACCGGGCCGACGCCTATATCGCCGCTGAAGTATGCCGCACCCAGCACGTCTGAGACGTTTCTGTCCACATGCAGCACTTCGTCGTTCGAGAACGAAATCGCCACGTCGCCTTCTTTCGGCGGACGGATTATGTTGGAGTCAAGCTCTATATAGCGCGGCTGCATGCGCATGCCGAAAGTTACACTCTTGTTTTCGTCGAGTTTTACCTTCAGGTCTTCGTTGACGTCGAAAATATGTACGCGGCTGGTGATGAAGAATTTCGAGCCCAGATCGTAGTCGTTGTAAATGAAGTTGTATCCGGGCGAAAAAACCGATTCCAGCACGTCGTTTTTGAAGCGGTGCGTGGCGAAAAAGCTGTGAAACATGACATCCATGCCCAGGCCGCCCTGCATTTCGGGTTCGTCGTCGCCGCCCTTGTTTAGCAGGCGCATCATGTCAACGCTTCCGTAAGCGTTGAGAGACAGCGAGTGTCCGTGACCGGCGTCCCACAGCCATTTGGCCTGATAATCGTAGTAGGCCGGATAAGTGGTGAAGTTCACTTGGTCGTTACCCTTCATGGCCAGCGGCAGAAAAATGTCGATGGTCGAACGGCGCAACGCCAGAGCCATTCCCATGTCGTCGTTTATGGGACCCTCGGCCATGGCCGAAGCGTCCATCAGCGAGAAATCGACATATCCGCCCCAGCGGTCTTCGCGCGGGTCGCGGGTTTTAAGTTCAACCACGCC
>JAKQSH010000168.1 GCA_029570245.1 Deltaproteobacteria bacterium
CGGGAAGCCGGATTTTCGCTGAATTTTATTTATAAGCGAAATAATCGGCGCAGTTCTTTTTCCATGCAGCTTACGAGTTGTTCTACTGTGTTCGTGCTCCCGTCCGAGCCAGCGCTGAACATTGTGTCCGCGTTCTGCGAGCATCGTGCTCAGGTCGTCGGCCACCTTGCCGGCGCCGCCGCCGGAACGGTCGGCCTTGCTGATTACAGCGATGTTCAGCTTTCCGTTCATTCGGACGAATCCTTTCCGCAGTCAGGCAGCCGGAGAAAAAATCTCTTCGCTTTTTCCGCATAATGCACCGGCACGCGCAGTCGCGATTTCAGATCGAGCGGCGGACCGTCGTTATTATATTTTTCTTTGCCGAACAACGAAGCCAGAGCATTGACAACAAGCATCGACGCTCGAAGTTCCAGTTCGGCTGAAACAGTTTTCAATGCAGGTCTTTCCGCCATAAAAACTGTTTGGTGTACAACCTCGTTGCAGATCGAATCAAAACGATTTTCTACTTCACCCAGAAAACGTCGGTATTCATCGTCTGGGGTCCACTGAGTACCGGAGGAAGATGCTGCAGAATTCGGAAAACTCCGGCATTCTTTCTTTTGCGACAGCACAATGCCTCTGTCCGGCAGCAATTTTACAGCCGCGCCTGTCGAATAGGCAAAACCAAGAATCGGCAGCCTGTAAAGCTCAATAATGCCGCGTCCCCAGGCAGACTTGCGATAAGTTCTGCGCATAAGCGCCAGAATGCGATTGTGAATTGAATCATTTTCCGACAGAACAGTTTCACCGATGGCATTGACCTTTTCAGGCCCGAAACTCTCTGAGAATTGCAGCGACAGAATGCGTCCGGCTTCTTCCGGTGACGGAAAACGCGCCAGTCTTGCTGCCAGAAAATGGGCTCCAGGCAGGCTTTCGTCAGCTGAAATTCCAGACAGCGAAGCCAGCAGGCCATAAGCTGAAGCAAAACGCAATGCTCCCTTCTGAATAAGAGACACCGTTTTTTCGTTGCGGCGCTCTGCCTGGCGTACCGGACTGTTCGCATCAGAAAAACGAGGCTTTCCTGCCGGATCAAATCCGACAACTCCGGCATGCGGGGCCGGACTGACGCTTTCGAATCCGTGCAGAAACGAAAATACCGCGCCCGAATAAAATCCGGCTGCGGTCTGTTCGGCGAATACTCCAACAAGATGATTTTTCTGAGTTTCAAGATTGCGCGCTTTATCGGTAAGCGCAAAATAGAACCCGAAAAGTTCGAGAAAATCCTTCTCCTCATCGAAAATTCCTGCCAGCAGGCTTTGTGTGCTGCCGCTCCAGCCTATATCTGCCAGCCCGATGCGCCCGCCTTCGAAAAAACCCATTCTCTGAAGATATTCCTTCAAAGATTGCTTTGCTATTTCGCAAGAGTTGCGGATATTTTCATTCAACTCTTCATCAGAGAACAAAGAAGCAAGCGTTGTTCGGTCAAGGTCGGATATCGACAGCGGAGCCGAAAAATCAAAGTCTCCGCATAGTTTTCTGACTCTCTTCCAGGCAGTCTCATCCGGTACATAACGACTAAGGCAGCTGAACAGCGTTTCTTCGCCGGGTTTTGCTGCTATCCACTCAGAGAAATCGGACTTCAGAAGACGTTTACGGGCGGCAGGAAAAACGGCTGCACGACTAAGCAGCAGATATAGAGGCTGCGGAAATCCTGCGGCAGACATTCCAGAGGCCATCATACGTTCGCACATCTTCATAAACAGATAGCCGTCACGTGAAACAAAATACAGGCGGTCAATTCCATTATACCTGCAAAGTTCAAGTGTTTTATGAACGAAGACACTGTAAATCGGGCCGATGCTTTCATAGCCGAACGCCTCGTCGGAAGAGAAAGCGTCGGAATCGAAACGATGGCATATCTCCAGCAGATCGTCATCGGGCATTGTCACGGCCTCGCCGCCGGACAGCAGAATCGAATATATGCCGAGCCTCTGAGGAACGCGAAAATCCGAGTATTCATTATCTCCTGCATGAACAAGCTGTTCAGGCGATAGATTTTCGTTATGGAGCATTATGTCAAACAGCTTCCCGCTCCATTTGAAAGCCCTGTTGTCAGACGAAACATAAGCTGCGTCAAAGAGTCCTTCATATCCGTGCCGGGCCAGCAGAGAATCAATACCTTTTTTCCCAAGAATCATGTCTGAGCAATATACAATACGCCGCCCGGCCCGTTTCAGTTCCTTAATTTTATCCAGAAGCGCCACATTCGGACGTGTCAGACGGAATTCGTAATCAATCTCAATCGCAAACATACGATTCGCCAGCTCCGCGAAGCGCGGATCGTCACAGCCTGCACTGCGGCGAATCCATTCTGGAAGAAATTCCTCAAGCGTACAGTCTGCATCTCGGTATGAACCGCCGCGCATTGTGGCCGCCACTGATTCGTAAGCTTCTTTCCGAGCCATAGACAGCGGCATGACAGGAATATATCCCAGCGCCTCAAGCTCGGATTTCAAGCGGAAGGATACTGCGTTGCTTACGAAACCCGACGGGGTTCTGCGGAAAATAAGCGTATCGAAAACGTCGAAGCTGATAACTCCGGCTGCAGAAAATCTGCGGTCTGAGTCAATGCTGGAAATCAGA
>JAKQSH010000175.1 GCA_029570245.1 Deltaproteobacteria bacterium
TATAATTCATAATGTCGCCGGTGGAACTGCGTCCGTCGAACCAGAAGTAGTCACCTTCGTTGCCGCCCTGACTGCATGGCGTGCACTGTGCCGGACAGTTGCAGCTGCTGGCGTTTCCCGGGCATCGGTAACACTCCATTATCGCATCAGCCGAAAATGCCGTCTGTGGAATGGCTGAAACTGTAAAGGCGATTACAAGTACTTGTAGAAACAGGAGTATTTTCCCTGCCGAATGTGTGTTAAGATGACCCCTCATCTGGCCCTCGTTTCTAAATCTCATTAACCAACCCTTTTCTTGCATTTAAACTGCACTTCATCCTTATATGCTAAAAGCAAAAGACTCATATGTCAAAGCTTTATGGCTTGAAATTATTGTTAGTATATGATCTTCTTTCAATGATATACAGCTGAAGTGGCCATCAATTCAGGTTCCTATTAATGATCAGGCTTAAGGTATGGGAAATATTGCGAAAAGGTTGAACATCCGTCTGAGCGGAAAATGCAGCTGCAATTGCGACCACTGCACCATGCGTGATCTGCCGCCGGTTAAAGACCTGCCGTTTGATGTTGCTGTCAGGATCGCCGGAGAGCAATATGCTGCCGGATGTCGCGAAATAGTAATTATGCGTGAAGCTTCTCAGTGGGCCGACTTGCCGGAATTCATTTCTGTTTTGCGTGATATCGGCTACTCGCTGATTCAAATGCAGACAAATGGAAGGATATTTTCCGAGCGGGATTCTGCAGAAAAAATGGTCGGGTGCGGTCTGACGCATGTTGAAGTCAACGTTTTTGCCGCTCGAAAGGCCAGCGGTGACGCTGTCATGCGAGTTCCAGGAGCGCAACTCCAGGTTTTATCCGGTATTCGAAATCTGCTTGAGCTTGGAATCGGAGTGCTTGTGGTTGTTCCGGTGCTAAAAAGCAATCTTGGTGAACTTAACATGCTGGTTCGTCTGCTTGCCTCACTGCAGGTCTCGAATATTCAATTCAATTTTCCGCGTCCTGTGTTTTCCGAAGACCGCTGGCGGCTGGACAACCTTCCTCGTCTTGCCGAAGCTTCCGTTGCCGCAGAGGCTGCAATGCGCCTGGCCGCCTTATTGGGAATGTCTGTAAGCTCGGAAGCTTTTCCGTTCTGTCACCTCGCCCCGCAGTTCAGGCGCGGGCCGGATTCCGATGAAGATTTTTCCAGACATGTCATAGTCGATCTGCATATTTCGCATGCGGACGCAGGAGTTCAGCGGCGTCAGGGCCGACCTTATGCGGAAATCTGTCAAGCCTGTGCGGTAAAATCAGCCTGTCCTGTCACATGGGCGGCCTATCAGGATTTGTTCGGAACATCTGAATTATGGGCGTTGAAATCTGCCGAAGAAGAACTTCGGCGTTAACCTCCGGTTACACGTTGCTTTACTTTTTCAATGTTTATTTCAATGTGGTGAAGTTCTGCCGGATCGTATGCTCGCCCCAGTCCCCACACTCCGGCGCAGATTGTGTCCGCCGGGCAACTGCGACAGATTTCGGTTTTGCCGTGTTGCCAGTCGCTCTGCATCACGAATTTCCTGTCGTCCAGAAAATACAGCGTGCGGCTTTCGCCGAGAATCGTCTTTCGCGTTTCCATAACAGCGTAAGCGAACTCTTCTCCAATATGGCAGAGCGGAACCTTGGAAACGCGGAAACTTCTGCCGCTGTCTTCAAGATATCTGAAAGCCTTGCGCAGGCTTGGGCCGAGAACCGCGAATTTAGGTATTACATGAGGGTTATCATCGACTCTGTTCATACTGGGGTCAAGATTGTTGAAACTGAAATGATGCAGAAACGGAAATTTTCCGCACAGCCATTCAACCATTTCGTGCAGGTGATCCTGGTTGTAACTGTTGATGCAGCAGTTGATGTCGATATTGATTCCAAGTTTGCCCGCATAATATATGGTTTTTACGATATTCGCCAGCGAATCCCTGTTGTGCGTCAGTTCGGCCTGAACCGCAGCGCGGTGCGAATGAACTGAAACATGCATATGCTGAAGTCCGGCTTCAGCCAGCTGTCTGAAATACTGCAGGTCGGCTGTCTTCTGTCCGTTGGTTATGATGCGCGCCGGCATTTTCTGTACCCGGCAATATGCTATAAGCTCCGGCAGGTTTTCGTAAAGTGTCGGCTCACCGCCGGATATTATTATTCCGTCGTCTCCGTTGCTTTTGTACATTTCAACCAGCGCTTTGGCTTTTGCCAGCGGCATGAACTCGCCGGTGTCGGGATTGGAGCAGAAAAGGCAACTCTGATTGCATACTCTATCGACCTGTATATAGCTTAATCTTGCCATTGCCGAATTCTCGTCCATGTTCGAATCGTTTTTATGATATTGTGCATTCATCGCCGCAATTATCAAGCACATCTTTCATGTCGTTCGATTTTGCCGGTTCGGAATGTTTTTTGTTGTGAGGTCTACTTAAGGTGTTGAACATCATTTTAAGAATTCTGGCGCTGATTTTCTGCCGGAGAACTGGTAGTGGCAACCCGCAGCGCATACTTGTCCTGCGTATAGACGAACGCATGGGCAATCTGATTCTGACGACTCCGCTTCTGGCTGAAGCCCGCAGGGTCTGGCCGGATGCTCAGCTTGATGTGCTTGTTTCTGCAAGGTATGCCGGATTGTTGACTGAAAACAAATATTCAATCGGGGTTATTCCGTTTGAAAAACGTGCATTGTTCAGGCGTCCTTTATCATGGTTGAAGCTTATGCTCAAGCTGCGCTCGACCGTATACGATCTTACAATAGACGCCAGTCACGAACACGCCTTCTCGCTGACTTCTGTGCTGCTGACTGTATGGTGCGGCAGCCCTTTGCGCGTAGGTCACGAGCGCAAACATTCGGAGTGCGTATACACACATGTCGCGAAGCAATCTGCTGAAGGAATCCCGGAAGCGTTACGTAAACTGAAACTGCTTGAGACTCTCGATGTCATCAGTATTGGAGAATACAGACCGTGGCTGGGGAGTAACAATATTGAAGCCGAAAAATGGGCCGATGAATGGCTGAAAATCAACAATCCTGCCGGCAGAAAAATTCTGGCAGTGTTTACTGGAGCACGCAAAGCGGATCGCAGACTTTCTGCGATTGATTTTCTTTTCATATCGAAAGTCCTAAAAAATTCAGCCGCCTGGATTCCACTTTTTGTCGGTGGGTTGAATGATGCAGAACAGATCGCGTCTCTGCGTTCTCTTTTTTCAGAATGCGGGGCGCTTTTTCCGCCAGAACTGGATATTTACAAACTGCGCGCCATACTCGCACTCAGCGACGCCGTAGTATGCGCAGATACCGGACCGCTGCATCTGGCCTGGGCTCTCGGCAGGCCGCTGCTGTCTCTTCACCGTGCTGGAAGCGCCGCCCGCTGGGGGCATTCCGACAAAATAAGCCGTGCTCTTGTTTTCACTTCAGGTTCAGAAAAATCGCAGGCAGAAGCTATGCAGGCTCTCACCTGTATTCTCCAGGAAATCGAGCGCCATGAAAATTCTTGAACTGATCGCCATTCCCACTCTTACCGGCGCTGGTGCTCCGATGTTCAATCTTTCGCGCAGAATTAAACAGGCCGGTTGCGAATTGGACATTTATATAGATCAGTACCGTCCGCACAACCTGTATGAAATGCTTGCAGCAGAAGGGATGGAGCCTGCGCACGGTTTGTGGCTTTCCACCATCGCACCGCCGCATAAAAGCGCCGCCGATCTTTTCCGGCTGAAGAACATAATCAGAAATGGCGGGCATGATCTTATAGTATGTCATCTGTCGCACGATCACACTCTGGCGGCTCTGGCACGCGCATTAAGCGGACGTCGAATTCCAATTGTACGTTGTCTGCACTCCATCAGGTCTCTTTCATCAAGACCTTTACAGAAGCTTTTGTGGAGTCATGCCGATGCTGTGATTTCTCATTCGGAAAATCTGGTGAAACTTCTGCATGAGCGTTTTTCTTTCCCGATGAAACGTATTCTGTATCTTCCTGCCGAAATCGACCTGCAGAAATTCAGAATTCCGGTACTTGACGAGCGGGCTGTTTTTCGCAGTCGTTCCGGTTTTTCCACGGAAGATTTTGTGCTGGGTTACGTCGCCAGAATCAAGCCGGGAAGAAGACATTCTGATTTGATAACAGCTTTCGCTGCGCGAAGCAGAGAGCTTTCGCATCTTCGCCTGCTTATCGTCGGAGATGGCGAAATTCTGCCGGAAATCAAAACGCTGACTGAAAATCTCGGCGTTTCTGATCGTGTGGTTTTTACCGGATTTCTTTCGGATGATCTTCCGCAGGCTTATATGGCGATGGATGCTTATATTCAAGCGGCTGTCGGTAACGATGCGTCATGCCGGGCGGTGCTTGAAGCTCTGGCGTGCGGAGTTCCGGTCTGGGCCGTTCCTGATGCGGCAGCTTGTGACATCTGCAGGATTTTCAGTATGGATCGAATAAAAGAAGCTTTAGGTGACATTTATTTTTCGAAGCCGGTTTGTGGAGAGGTGTTGCGCAGTCGTGTAGAGGAAATTCATAATGGCAGCACTTCTCCATCGCTTCTGTCCGGTTTTTTTGAAACGTTGCTAAAGTCCGCAAAATCAAGCACTTGACATCTGAAATAAGATTCAGGATAATAACGCGCGGGAGGTGTGGAGATGCCTGAATGCGCAATATGCCACAGGGAAGTTGATATCATTGACAGGGTATTCAGAAGAGAGGAATGTCCGCATTGCGGTGCCGATCTCCACACCTGTGTACAATGTAAGTTCTATGCCCCCGGCCACCACAACGATTGCCGTGAACCGCAGGCGGAATTCGTTGGCGACAAGGAAAGAGCCAATTTCTGCGATTACTTTATTTTTGGACCTAATACTGACTTGCATCTTGTTGAAGACGCCAAAGCGAAACTGGAAAAGCTGTTCAAAATTTAAAGGCTCTCCAGACTTTCAGAACAAAACATAGTATTTAAAAGGATTTTTCGTTTTTGAGAAGAATCAGACTCAGTGTAATTACCGCACTGCTGACGCCTGCCGTGCTGCTGTTGTTCAGCGTTGAATGCGGGGAAAATGATTATGGGCTCAATGTAGACCGTAATTATTCCGAATTCGCCGCCTGCATGCCGCCGGACGAAATATACGAAGACCTCGATTTTTCCGTCAGCCTTGAGGAATCGAAAAGCGAAGATTCCATTGAACAGTACTGGGGCGATCTGGATGAAATTCGCAGGCGCGGGGTTCTGCGCGTGCTGACCCGCAATAACGGCACGGATTATTATCTTTATCGCGGCCAATCCATGGGCTTTGAATATGAACTGGCGAAGAAATTTGCTGATTTTCTCGGCGTCAGGCTTCATATGGTTGTTGTTCCGTCTCGTGCCGAACTTATTCCTTGGTTGCAAGAAGGTCGTGGCGACATCATATGCGCCGGGCTTACTGTGACATCTGCGCGTCTTGAAAAGGTGAGATTTTCATATGCCTATTCTGAAGTCACGCGTGTTGTTGTCACCAATAAGAAATATGGTGTGGCCGAGGATGCCGAAGATTTGACCGAACTGCTCTTCGCCGTGCGTAGTAACGGCCTGTATGTCAGACATCTTCAGAATATCGCATACGATAACGGTTACGATCTCGTTAGTGGCGACACAATAGAAAAAGTCCGTGCGGCGCTGATTCCTGGTGAGCCGACCATAAAAATACTGGAGGTCAACCCGGAACTGGAAGATGAAGATATCGCCGATATGGTGGTTTCCGGTGCTGCAGATGCAATGATAGTTGATAGCGATATCGCGGAGCTTGAAGCATCATATAAACCCTCTCTGCGTGTTGGAATGGAAATATCGCAGCCTCTTTATCATGCCTGGGCGGTACGCCGCGACGATGGCGAATTGTGGCTGGCGGCTAATTCTTTCATTTCAAAAATGAAAAATTCTGGATATATTTCAGAGTTACACAACAGTTATTTCAGAAAAAACGGTGCTGCTGTAAAAAAGAAAAGAAAGGCATTTCATTTTGTCGCCAGAGCCGGTCAGATATCTCCATACGACGATATTTTCAGAAGTGCCGGTAAAAAATACGATATCGACTGGCGTCTGCTTGCGGCGCTTGCCTATCAGGAATCTCAATTCAATCCTCAGGCCCGATCTCCAGGCGGAGCGCTCGGCATAATGCAGCTGATGCCTGAAACGGCGTCTCATCTGGGTGTTAAAAACCCGGATTCCGTTTCAGAAAATATTCATGCCGGAGCCAGATACCTTCGTACCCTCATGGACAGTTTTGGAAAGAAGGCGCAGAAAAAAGAAAAATTACTGATGGCTCTCGCCTCATATAATATCGGTCACGGGCATATCGCCGATGCCCGAAAACTGGCAGACAAAGTCGGTTTGGATTCTGACCGCTGGTTCGGGAACGTCGAAAAAGCAGCACTGATGCTGAAGCAGCACAAATACGCACGAGATGCCAGGTACGGTTATTTCCGTTGCGATTTTACCCTGAAATTTGTAAGAAGTGTGCAGAGTCGTTTCGAACAGTATGTGTCAATGACAAAAAACGACGTTTCCAGTCTTGTGCAGAATGACACTACGTCGAATCAATCGCCATAGTCGGCAAGAATACGGCAGATTTCCTCCTCAATCACCCGCAGACGCTCCAGGTTTTTCCCAGTACAGTTGTTGAAGAGAATTGCAAAAGCAACTGTTTTGCCGTTGCGGTTTTTTAAATAGCCCGAAAGCGAAACCGTGCTGTTGAGCGTTCCGGTTTTGGCTCTCAGAAGCGATTTCATCTGATTGCCGATGCGCCATTTTTCCATTGTGCCGTCTCTGCCGCCAATTGACAGCGATGAAACGAATTCCGGGCCGGATTTCTCATTTTTCCACATATAAGCCAGAACCGACACCAGCGCCGCCGGAGAGACTTTATTTTCCTCTCCCATGCCGGAACCGTTGTAAATTTTGAAATGGCTCGAAGGCAAACCAACTTTTCCGATAAGGAAATCTTTAACGACGGAAGCGCCTTTGTCCCATGTGCCGGGTCTGCCTCTGACATGCGCACCCAGCGTGCGCAGCAGCATTTCAGCCATGAAGTTGTTCGAATATTTGTTTGTCAGGTCTATCATAAAGGACAGCGGCAATGATTTGAATTCATGCAGTGTCTCCAGATTCTGCGGTTCGCTTTTTATCGTTCTTATTCCGCCTGCTGTTGCAACACCCAGCTGTTTCAGTTTTTCGCGCAGCAGATTTCCGAAAAACAGTGTCGGGTCCTGTACTTTGCGGAATACTTCCAGTTCTTCGTCTCCGGCAGGAATGCGACCGGAAACAGTGATTCTTGTTTTCGATCCGAATCTCTGTGAATTGACCTGGATATTCTGCTTTTTCCCTCCAGTAACTGCCGTATTCTTCACGTCGATGTAAGCTGTTTCCGGCGATATTCTGACTCGCGGCGGCTGACCTTCCGCACCAGGCATGATTTTTATTGATACCGCGTTGAAATTCGCCGACAGATCGGTTTGTGCCGCAGCGTAAGCCCGCCCGCTGGCGCCGTTGCCGAAGCCCGGACCGTAAAGTCTGGAGTCGAACAGATTGTTGACAATGATGATATCACCTTCAATTTTTGTCAGACCCTTGCTTTTAAGTTCACCGGCCATGCGGTAGAGCTGCTCATCCACAAGCCACGGATCGCCGCTTCCGCATACGTAAAGGTTCGATTTCAGCACGCCATCGAAAGGCATAGGCGTTTCAGATTTTATTGGTGTTGTAAAAACGTACCACGGTCCCAGGTACTCAAAGGCAGCCGCCGTTGTCAGAATTTTCTGGTTGGATGCTGGTGTGAAGAGTTCAGCTGCTCTGTGTTCGGCAATAATTTTACCGCTTTCAAGCTCAACGGCTTTAAGTCCGGCGCTGATTCCTCCCATGTCAGGACGCGACAGAGCTGCGCGAATGAGGCGCAGTGTTTCATTTTTTTTCAGAGTTTTACCGCTGGAAAAATATACCGGTGGCATTGGCCCGTCGCTGGAGTTCCAGGCGGGAAGGGCGTTCTCGTTCTGTGAGGGTGTTTCGGCTGCGTATGAAACAGAGATCATCTGATAGGAAATCGCAATTATCAGCAGCGTTTGCAGAATGATTTTATTCAGTGGATTCGATGCTCTCATTTTTATCTTTCAGCTTTCGAATATATTTTAATTGCAAGTTAGCCGGAGCTGTGTAGACTGTCAAGTCAAGCTGCTATTTTGATTTAAGATAAACCGAAACCGGCATTTACGGCTGCTGTAACTGTGGGAGGCACAAAATGAAATACCTGCATCCGCATTTTCTGAACCTGGAAAACACCGCGCTTCTTGTTATTGACATACAGGAGCGGCTCTTTCCCTTCATCCACGAAGACCTTCAGAAAAACATGCTGAAAAATGTGCCGATTCTTATTAAAGTTGCAAACGAACTTAAAGTGCCGATGATAGTCACCGAACAGTACCCCAAAGGAATCGGACGAACAATAAAGCCTGTTCTGGAACTGCTCGGTTCCTGTCCGATACACGAGAAGCTGGAATTCGCCGCAACCGAAACTGACGGGTTCCATGATGTCATGGCGCGTCCGGGGCGTCGCAAAATTGTTGTAGTCGGCATGGAAACGCATATCTGTGTTTATCAGACCGCACTTGGACTTATCGACCTCGGTTACGACGTTCACATCGTCAGGGACGCCGTCGGCTCGCGTTCGATGGATAATTACGCCAACGGGCTGGAACTGGCGCGCGATGCCGGAGCGATCATTACAAACACCGAGAGTGTAATGTTCCAGCTTATGAAAAAGTCAGGTACGCCGGAGTTCAAAAAGCTTCAGCAGCTGATTGTCTGATTTGCATATTTCATGGGAACTGGAAGCCGATTGTCGTGTCCAGCGAGAAACCGCTTCCGAGTTTCATTTCCTTGATCTCGTTGCCGCGCAGTCCAAGTGTTCCGTACATCAGGCCCACTTCGAAGTACAGAGCTGTTTTGTCTGCAAAATACCAGACTACGCCCATCGGGACGCGCGTGTGCAGTTCCCAGGCCAGATCGTACTTTGTTCCGAAAAGATAGCCGCCGCGCAGTCCGCCGCCGATGAACGGATATACGCGCCCGATTCCGTATTTGTAGGCCAGCCCCAGGTACGCGCTGAGCGCATGCGCGTCTCCCAGCTTTTCTCCTCCATGTATGTATGAATATATCGGCGCCAGTTGCCAGACCCATCCGCCGCCGCCCAGTTCGAAACTCGGCATAACCAGCATTGCATGGCGGTCTTCTATTTGCGTATTCCAGACTTTGTGTCCGAGATGGAAAGCGTATCCGACCCTTGGTACGAAGCTGACTTCTGGAATGCGGAAATTCTCGTCGGCAGATGCAGTATGTGCGGACAACATCAGGCAGAGAAGAATCAACGAAACCGCTAATTTCCTGATCAGTTTTACGAAACACATACCAGTAG
The DNA here is from genome assembly GCA_029570245.1 of Deltaproteobacteria bacterium. Lineage (GTDB taxonomy): Bacteria > Myxococcota_A > SURF-8 > SURF-8 > SURF-8 > JAKQSH01. The sequence continues at coordinate 9,443 of JAKQSH010000175.1, forward strand.
TAGCTCCCCGATTGCCTTGTAATCTGATTTGCAGTGGCGCGTAACTTTTTTCAGCAATCGGCATTTTTTCTTAACTTAAGTCCAGAGTGACTATATATGATCTGTTGTCAGAATATGAATACCTGTCGGCAGATGGTCAAGAAAAATGAACATTTTGGAATACATGTAGTGTGTGTTGGGCATATCGCAAATTTCTTCAGTGCAACCTTCTTCAGTTGTTCTTCACATAAACAACTCATTCATATTTCCTGTCGCCTTCTCTGAAGTACAATCCGGCCTTCAGCTGCCGGTCTCCGTCTGCAAAACCGTAAACTGCACCTGTCATATCGAACTCCTGCAGCAACTTCAGACCCGGAATGTTGCGCCATATGTTGCAGAGTTCCCATGCAGGAGCGACCTGTTCGATTTTCTGCTCTTTTGACGTCTGGCTGCTTTCCGGCAGGTCGCAGAGCGGAGGTTTCCAGAAATAAAGGCAGGAATTATTGTCCTGTGGCAAGTCCGATTTAATTGTTATGTCGCTTCCATTAAACCACGGCAGGAAATACGGAGGGGCCAGTGCACCGAACACGCAATCAACTTTTATGAAATACAGTGGACAGGCAGAGTCGAGTTCGGGGATTGCTTTCTCAACCGCGTTCATTTCTTGCTGAAATGTCAGATCGTAGCGGTAATCAGGTACAGAAAGAATCAGCAGGGTTCCTGCGAGCAGAGCGGAGACTGTGTTTTTGCCTGGAGATGGCAGGAATCGCGTCGTCAGCCGGTCGATGATTTCGGCCAGTGCGTCTATGCCGTATGCCGCGAAAAACATGAAGAAGGGCAGGGCGGGCACGAAATAGCGGTAAATG